>URZB01000135.1 GCA_900552295.1 uncultured Collinsella sp. | reverse complement strand
GTGCCGCCCTTGTCTGCCTGGACCGATAACGCCGCCATGATCGCGGAGGTCGCTCGCCGTAAATTCGACCGAGGCGAAATCTCGCCGTTCGATGTCGACGCCGATCCAAACATGACGCTGTAGCTGGTACGGCGCGGTCCCCGGACGGAGGGGCCGGATATAAGGTTTCCTGCTTTACAGTCCTGCGCAAGACTAAGGCCACATTAAGTGGCCTTCTTTGCGTGCGGAACTCGCGATAAACCTTATATCCGGCCCCTCCGCCCGGCTCCCACGGCTCTCAGGGGCATCTCTCATGCAAAAACTGTCGTGGGGTAAAGTCCGAGGTCAGTGGCGTTTTATACCGAGAAATCCAAAAAAGTTGAAAACTCATTACAAATTTGCGTTGACTTTAGGTAACTAAAGTTTCATACTCCTTTTCAACCACTGGGGGATGTGAACACGCACGGATCGTTCGCATCATGATTGAAGAGGATTTCTTAGACATGTTCACGCATCAGCTAAACATTATCAGCGTAGTAATTATCTGATGCGGGTTAGCACATACAGCTAGCCCGTACGATAACGGGCGGCTGATGAAGATGAGGGCCGTCGAGCGCAACCGACGGCCCTCATTTTTTATGTCTAGGAAGTTCTTTTTAGAGGAGGAAATGTAATGAACGGAGTTTTGCTCATGGTTGTGGCCGCGGCGGTGCTCGCCTGCGGCTATCTGGGCTACGGCCGATGGCTGGCCAACAAGTGGGGCGTTGACAAAGAGGCCCTCACGCCGGCCAAGCGCATGAAGGACGGCAAGAGCTTCTCGCCCGTCTCCGCCTTCACCGCGTTCTCGCACCAGTTCAGCTCGATCTGCGGTGCTGGCCCTGTCACGGGTACGATCGTCGCCATGGCCTTTGGCTGGCTGCCCGTCGTGCTCTGGGTCCTCGTCGGCGGCATCTTCTTTGGTGCCGTCCACGACTTTGGTGCCCTGTACGCTTCGATGAAGAACAACGGCAAGTCGCTCGCTCAGCTCATCGAGAAGTACATCGGCAAGACCGGCCGTCGCCTGTTCCTGCTGTTCTGCTGGCTGTTCTGCATCATCGTCATCGCCGCTTTCACCGACATGGTCTGCAAGACGTTCATGTTCACCCCGGCCGTTGACGCTTCTGGTGCTGCTACCGGTGCCATCGACTTCACCAAGTCCTATGCCGCCGGCTGCGCTGGTACCATCTCCATCCTGTTCACCTTCGTCGCTATCGCCTTTGGTTGGGCCCAGAAGAAGTTCAACCTCACCGGCGCTGCCGAGTTCGTCACCGGCGTGGTCCTCATGGTTCTCATGTTCGCCGTCGGTATGCAGTTCCCGGTCTACCTGGATAAGTTCCAGTGGTTCGCCGTCGTCATGGTCTACCTGGTCTTCGCTGGCGCCATGCCCATCCAGATGCTCAAGACTCCGCGCGATTACCTCACTTCCATCATGATGATCGTCATGATCGTCTGCGCTGTCCTCGGCATCGTCGTCCTGGGCGTCAACGGTCAGGCCACTATCACCGCTCCGGTCTTTACCGGCTTCTCCACTGCCTCCGGCATGATGTTCCCGGTCCTGTTCGTCTCCGTCGCATGCGGTGCTCTCTCCGGTTTCCACAGCCTCGTTTCTTCCGGCACCTCTTCCAAGCAGGTCGAGAAGGAGCAGGACGCCGTCAAGGTCGGCTACGGCGCCATGATCGTCGAGTCCTTCGTCGGCATCCTTGCCATCATCGTCGCCGGCATCATGTTCTCCGACATGAACACCGCCGGTACCGGCGTCCTCAACGCCGGTGTCGCTTCCACCCCGTTCCAGATCTTCGCCGCTGGCATCTCCCGCGGTATGCAGGCCTTCGGTGTTGACGGCACGCTCGCTACCGTCTTTATGACCATGAACGTTTCCGCTCTGGCTCTGACCTCGCTCGACGCCGTCGCCCGCATCGCCCGCACCTCGTTCTCCGAGTTCTTTGCCCAGACCAACGATGCCCTGGCCATCGAGTCCAAGGCCGGCTACATGAAGGTCCTCGGCAACCCCTGGTTCGCCACGGTCGTTACCCTGCTTCCCGGTCTCGCCCTCGCTTTTGGTGGCTATGCCAACATCTGGCCGCTCTTTGGTGCTTCCAACCAGCTGCTCGGCGGCATGACCATGATCACCCTCGCCGTGTTCTGCAAGTGCACCGGCCGCAAGGGCTGGATGCTCTACGTGCCCGTCGCCTTCCTGCTCTGCTGCACCTTCACCTCGCTGGTCCAGAGCGCCATGGGCTGCATGACCGCCGTCCAGGCCTACGGTTTCTTCGGTACCATCCCGGCTACTGCCACCACGGCCGCCGTCTCCGTCGCCGCCACCAAGGGCCTGCAGCTTGTCTTTGCCGTTCTGCTGATGGTCCTGGGCCTCATCGTTGCCGTTAACTGCCTCAAGGAGTTCTTCGGCAAGGAGACCGGTTCCATGCCTGACGAGGATCCCGAGTGGTCCGAGATGGGCAAGGCCGAGTATGGCCGCACTGCTGCTGCCGAGGCTCCCGTCGACGCCGAGGCCGCCAAGGCTTAGCCGACCTGACGAGTTGAACGTCACATCTATATGACTCGGAAAGACCGGGTCCGCGACTTCGCGGGCTCGGTCTTTTTTTCATGCAAAAGCGGGTGACGCTCGAGTGTTCTCGCAGATGTTTTGCATGGATAAGGGCGCGCGTTGTACCATATGGACGTATATGTGTGCATATGAAAGGGGCCCCGTGGCCAAGACGGTATATTCCGATAACCAAAATAATGTCGATGCCCTGGCTGAACGTCTGAGCAGCCAGACATCGCTTTCTGCCGAGCGTGCCAAGCTGGTTGCCTACGACCTGCTTTGCCGCAAGGCGCTCAAGATTAAGTCGAGTGCGCTGGCGCAGATTTTCCGCTCCGTCGATAAGGAATGTGACACCAAGGCGATGCGCGATGAGCTTATCGCGGCCAATATTGTGACCAAGATCGAGGGTAGCGGCATTAACGGGCGCCCGGCGTTCTATACCATCAATGCCGAGATCCGCGATGCCCAGGAGCAGCCTGCCGAGTCCGTCGAGGATTCCGCTGACGTGCCTGCTGTGGAAGAAGTTGCTCCGCGTGAGCATGTCGATACCGATGAGTTGCTCGATGAGAACGTCGTGCGTGCCTTTACGGCCAAGGCAGGACGCGGCGGTTTTGGCGGGGGTGGCAAGCGCGATGCGCAGCGCCGCGCCCAGCAGGAGCGCTTCCGTCGCGCCGTCGCTCAAAAGGATGGGGCCGTTACCGAGGTTGTCGAGAACGAGCCCGTCTCCGAGCCGCAGGAGTCTGTGAAAGAGCAAAAGTCCGCTGAGCCTCAGGAACCCAAGCGTCGCCGCGGTGCGCATTTTAGGGCCGAGCAGCAGGATGTTGTGCGCGAGGCCGAAGAGACTGCCGAAGTTGCGGACGATTCTGAGAAGCCGGCCAAGAAGGCCTCAGACTCGTGTCGTCCCGGTCGCGGCTTTGCAGGTCGCGCGTACCCCGTAAAGCGCCAGGAGAAGGTTAATCAGGTTCCGGAGGTGCGGGCCGAGAAGGCCGTGAAGCCTGCCGAGTCGGGAGTTCGTGAACAGAAGCCTGTTGATGAGCAGACTGCGTCCGATACGGAGACCCAGGGCCAGCAACCTGCGGTTGAACAGACGGGGGAGGGTGCTTCGAGCAAGCCTCGCCGCCGTCGCCATCGTGGGGGCCGCAGTTCCCATGCCGAGACTGCAGCCGAGAAGACCACGCCGCAGGACGAGGATGCGAAGGTCGAGGTTTCTTCGGGGCAGCCTAAGCGCCAGCGGGCGAAGGAGAGTAAGTCCGATCGTCCGCAGAAGCAGGCGTCTATGCCGAAGCGCGAGCGCAATTCCCAAGGCGATTCTAAGCGCAAGTCTCAGAAGAAGCCGGAGTCTGCCGCAGCAGATACTGCTGCCCAGCAGCCCAAGTCGGCCGTTCACGGCGAGGTCTCGGCGTTTGCCCTTGCCCGCGTTTTAGGCAGGCAGCTGCTCAAAGTTGTCCCTACGCCCACGGCGCTCTCTAAGATCAAGGAGCAGCAGACTCAAATTGTTAAGGTCGAGGGCAAGGACGGCAAAAAGGCTCCGCAGCGCACTCAGCACAACGAGATGTCCAACCGCAAGATTGCCGAGGAAATTGCGATCATCCAGGCTTGGATTGAGCAGAATCGCGGTGCCGACACGCCGGTCGCTTCGCGTCGCCAGCGCGCCTACCAGATTTTTAACGATGAGAAGGCCTTTGACGGCAAGCACGGCGAGCGCCTGATTCGGCGTATGACCGAAAAAGGTATCAGCATGCAGGCGATTAAGGTCGCCCCCAACCGCCCCGTGCACTTTACGGGTTTCTTTACGCTGGGCGCCGACAAGCCGTTCATTATGGTCGAGAACCTAGACACCTATGACGAAATCGTCAAGCTCCTGCGCGGCCGCAAGCACGCCAAGCTTTTTGGCACCAAGGTGGGCGGCGTGATCTTTGGCGGTGGCTGCAAGGCGAGCGTTTCGCACGCACTGGATGATTATCTGGCCGAGATCGGCTATCGCTTTAACTATGTCTACTACGTGGGCGACATCGACCGAGAGGGTGCGCGCATTGTCGAGCAGACCCGTAACGCCAATGTGGTAGAGATTCGCCTGCATGCCGGTATGTATCGCGCCATGCTTGCCGAGCACAAGCGTCGCGTGAAGGCCGGCGGAGAGTGCGAACCCGCAGCTGCCAACCAGGGTGTGCCGCAGAACCTGGCGGCGACGATCAAGGATCTGCCCATGGTCACGCGCGTGCAGTTCCGCAACGTGCTGCGCGAGGGCGGACGCATTCCACAGGAGATTCTGATGACCGCCGACTATCGGGATGGCGACTCGGGAAGCTTCGACCGCATGCTGAACAATTAGTTCCGCCGTTCTACCGAACGGCGGTCCTCTCGACGC
>URZB01000134.1 GCA_900552295.1 uncultured Collinsella sp. | reverse complement strand
CCCTTATCGCCGAGCCACTCGACCCAGAGCTCGGCCGCGTAGGCAAGGTCACGCACGCCAACACCGACTATATCGAGCGATTGCTCGACAGCGAGTATATTCCTGTTATCGCCACGGTCGCGGCGGGGGAGGACGGCGGCTTCTTTAACATCAACGCCGATACCGCCGCCGGTGCCGTCGCGGCGGCGCTCCACGCGCATAAGGTGATCTTCCTTACCGACGTCGATGGCCTGTATAAGGACTTTAGCGACAAGGATTCGCTCATCTCCAACCTGACGCTCGACGAGGTTAATGAGATGCTCTATGGGGGCGAGGTCGACAAAGGCATGATTCCCAAGCTACGCGCCGCTGTCGATGCGCTTGCCGCTGGCGTGTTCCGAGCCCACATCATCAACGGCACGACGCCGCACTCGCTGCTGCTGGAGCTGCTGACCGATGCTGGCGTCGGTACCGTGATCCATTCCACCGAGACGGCGTACGAGTTCGATACGCACCCGCACCCGCTTTCGACCTTTGCGGCACGCCTGACCGAGAACCTCGACGAGGTCGAGAAGCTCCAGACGGTCTAGCTGACCCGCAGTCGTCGCGTCCCTGCACCCATAGCCCTGCGCCGTACGGCGCTCAACGAAAGGCATCCCATGTCACTTGCAACTCAACAATCGCTCGAATCCCATTACGTTATGCATACCTTTGGTCGCTCGCCGGTAGAGTTTGTCGAAGGTCACGGCATGAAGCTCATCGGCGATGACGGCCGTGAGTATCTTGATTTTCTTGCTGGTATTGGCGTGTGTAGCCTAGGCCACGGTAATCCTGCCGTGCTTTCGGCGCTCGAGGCGCAGACCAAAAAGCTTCTGCATGTGTCTAACTACTTCTACATCGAGCAGCGTGGACAGGTCGCGGCGCTGCTGTCCAAGCTTGCCAACGACGACGTAGATGGTGCGCGCGTAATTGCCGATGCCATTGCCGCCGGCGATGAGACCACGGCAGCTGCGCTCGGCGCTCCGACGGCGGGCGAGCAGGTGTGGGAGACCTTCTTTGCCAACTCCGGCGCCGAGGCAAACGAGGGCTCGATGAAGCTCGCACGTCTGTACGCCAAGCGTGCTGGTAACGGCGGCAACACCATCGTATGCATGCGCGGCGGTTTCCACGGCCGTACGCTTGAGACCATTGCCGCTACCATGCAGGATTGGCTACAGGACAGTTTCCGTCCGCTGCCGGGTGGCTTTGTGGCCTGCACGCCCAACGATGTCGATGAGCTGCGTGCAATCTTTAAGCAACTGGGAAGCGAGGTCTGCGCCGTCATGCTCGAGCCGATTCAGGGTGAGAGCGGTGTGCACCCCATGACCGAGGAGTTTAGGGCGGCGGCGCGCGACTTGGCACACGAGGTGGGCGCCGTTCTTATCGCCGACGAGGTCCAGTGTGGCATCTTCCGCTCCGGCAAGCCGTTTGCATTCCAGACCTATGGCGTGGAGCCCGACATTATGAGCCTTGCCAAGGGCATTGCCGATGGCGTGCCCATGGGTGCCGTGGTGGCAAAGAAGGAGATCGCCGACGTGTTTAAGCCGGGCGACCACGGCTCGACCTTTGGCGGTAGCTGCTTGGCTGTCGCGGCGTGCGCCGCGACGCTCTCCACACTCGTGCGCGGCGATTATGGCGAGCATGCTGCCAAGGTGGGCGCTTATATGGAGGCAAAGCTCACCAAGCTACCGCATGTGGTCGAGGTACGCGGTCGCGGCTTAATGCTCGGCTGCGATCTGGATGACGCTGCGGGCGATGCGCATGATATTGTTGCCTGCGTGCTGGCCGCCGGTGCCGTGATTAACGCTACTGGTGCCCACACGCTGCGTTTCCTGCCGCCGCTTGTCTGCGAGGAAGCCGACGTGGACAGCCTGATCGAGATTTTGTCGGACGTTTTGGCGTAGCGAGAGTAAAACATAGCCAGTTTGAACGGGTTCCAGATCGTCGGTGCGTCATTTGATGCATGGTTGGACGGTCTGGAACCCTTTTTGCCATAAATCTGCAATGGCAAGGAGAGCCTTTGGACAAAAATGCCAAATATGAGTACTGTCACCAGTTGAATGTCATATTTGGCATTTTTGGCCACGGCCTTCGTGGCAGACGTGTTGGTGGGTCGAATCCCATGCGCCGGGCCCAAACAAAAACGGTCCCCTTTCGAGGACCGTTTCCAATTCAGTGGTGGGCGATGAGGGATTCGAACCCCCAGCCTTGTGCGTGTAAAGCACCTGCGCTAACCGTTGCGCCAATCGCCCGTGCGGAGAGAGTATAGCAAAACAATCGCCCCATTCACCTCATATCCATTAAAGGTAACCGGCGCGTGTCGGCGCGGAGCTGATTCAGTTGAGATTGCCTGAACATTCCATCTCTCTTTACACCCTCGGGTATACTCAAAAGCTACTGATTCGATTTGATACCCAGCAACAGCAGAGGGGATAGTATATGTGCGGTTTTGTCGGTTTTGTCGGTGGGACGGATAACCAATCCGAGGTGCTCACCAAGATGATGGACCGCATCGTCCATCGTGGTCCCGACATGGGCGGCCAGTTTATCGACGGCCGCGTTGCCCTGGGCTTCCGCCGCCTGTCGATCCTCGACCTGACCGAGGCCGGCGCTCAGCCCATGGCCAATGAGGACGGCAGCGTCGTTATCGTCTTCAACGGCGAGATCTACAACTTCCAGGAGCTTCGCTCCGAGCTCGAGGCCAAGGGCTATAAGTTCCACTGCGGCGCCGACACCGAGAGCCTCCTGCACGGCTACGAAGAGTGGGGCGAGGCCGTACTCGATCGCTTGCGCGGTATGTACGCCTTCGTCATCTGGGACAAGAAGAAGAACAAGCTCTTTGGCGCCCGCGATATCTTTGGCATCAAGCCGCTCTACTACTATCCCATGGCTGATGCGGGCGACGGCGCGCCGGGTGTGCTCTTTGGCTCCGAGATCAAGAGCTTCCTGGACTACCCGCACTTCCACAAGGCGGTCAACAAGAAAGCGCTGCGTCCGTACATGACGCTGCAGTATTCGGCAACCGAGGAGACCTTCTTCGAGGGTGTCTACAAGCTGCCGCCGGCGCATTACTTTACCGTAGACATCCCGACCGGCAAGATGAACATCGAGCGCTACTGGGATTGCGATTACTCCGCCGTCGAGAAGCCGTTCGCGGAGTACGTCGACGAGCTGGACGACGTCGTGCACGAGAGCGTCGAGGCCCATCGCATCGCCGACGTCCCGGTCGCTTCGTTCCTCTCCGGCGGCGTGGACTCCAGCTATATTGCCGCTTGCCTCATGCCCGACAAGACCTTCTCGGTGGGCTTCGATTACAAGAATTTCAACGAGACTAACTACGCCAAGGAACTTTCCGACAAGCTCGGCGTCGAGAATGTCCGCAAGATGATCACCGCCGACGAGTTCTTTGGCGCACTCGAGGACATTCAGTATCACATGGACGAGCCGCAGTCCAACCTGTCGTCTGTGCCGCTGTGGTTCCTGGCTGAGATGGCGCGCAAGGACGTCACCGTCGTGCTTTCGGGCGAAGGCGCCGACGAGCTTTTTGGCGGCTACGCCTACTACGAGGACACGGTTCCGGTGCGCAAGTACAAAAAGATGGTGCCGCTGCCCATCCGTCGCGCGCTCGGTAACCTGGCGCTGCATATGCCGTACTTCAAGGGACATAACTTTCTGGTCAAGGGTGCCGAGATCCCTGAGAAGTCGTTCCTGGGACAGGCTCTGGTATGGCCGGAGCGCGAGGTCGACGGCGTACTCAAGCCCGAGTACAACACCGGCGATGGCGCCTTCGAGCTTGCCGCTCCCATCTATGCGCGCGTGAAGGGCCAGCCCGAGCTGGTCAAGAAGCAGTACCTGGACATGAACATGTGGCTCCCGGGCGACATTCTGCTCAAGGCCGACAAGATGTGCATGGCGCACTCGCTGGAGCTGCGCGTGCCCTTCCTGGATCGCAAGGTCATGGAGTTCGCCGAGCACATTCCCGACCGCTACCGCATCAACGAGAACGGCAACAAGCAGGTGCTTCGCCACGCCGCCAACAAGTCGCTGCCCGATGAGTGGGCCACCCGTCCCAAGGTGGGCTTCCCAGTACCGATCGTTTACTGGCTGCGCGAGCAAAAGTGGTACGACTACGTCAAGGAGTACTTCACCGCGCCGTGGGCAAGCGAGTTTTTCGACACCGACGAGCTCATGCATCTGCTCGACCTTCACTTTGCGGGCAAGGGCAATTTCCAGCGCAAGATCTATACGCCACTCGTGTTCCTGGTGTGGTACAAGCGTTTCTTTATCGACGAGGGCCAGCCTTCTGTTAAGGCTGCCTAATCTCGGCTTACGAATGCCTGTGCGTAACGGCTCCTCCGGGAGCCGTTTTTGCGCGAGCACGTTTCAGTTACTATGAAAACCGTCCCTGCCAAATGGCTGAGAAAGGTGAAAGATGCACCATTCGGATTCCGCGACCGTGACCACGGTCGATACGCTTGCCAAGCTGCTCGATGTGTGCGGCGAGCTGCGTGCTTCGGAGCAGGTTGACGAGCGTGCCGTGACCGGCTGTTCGTTTGACTCGCGTGCGGTCTCGGTGGGCGATGTGTTCTTTTGCAAGGGCGCTGCCTTTAAGTCCGCGTTTTTGAGCATGGCGCTCGATGCGGGCGCCGTCGCATTTGTGTGCGAAGAATCGCTGGTCGAGTCTCTGGAGCCGCTGGCGAAGGAGAGCGGAGCGGCGATGCTGGTCGTGGACAGCGTGCGCACGGCCATGGCCCTGCTGCCGCCGGAGGTCTACGACCGCCCCGACCACGACGTTAAGATCGTGGGCATCACCGGTACCAAGGGAAAGACCACGGCCGCTTTTATGCTCCAGTCCATCATCAAGGCGGCGGGCGAGTCCTGCGGCATGATCGGCTCGGTGAACACCTGTCTCTTATACACATCTCCGAGCCCACGAGACGGAGCTACATCTCG
>URZB01000133.1 GCA_900552295.1 uncultured Collinsella sp. | reverse complement strand
CGAGATGTAGCTCCGTCTCGTGGGCTCGGAGATGTGTATAAGAGACAGATGATATCCTGTTCCGCCGCTGCCTTTTGGAGCACCACGAACTCATCGCCACCATAACGCGCGATAAAGCCACCAGACGCCGAGCAGACCTCTTTGAGCGCAGCGGATATTACCTGAAGAGCATGGTCGCCCTCCACATGTCCATAGCGATCGTTAATCTGCTTAAAGCCGTCAGCGTCCATCATAAGCAGATATACATCTTCGGCCTGATCCACATTTGAAAAGAGCGACAGCATATAGGTCTCAAAACGGTTGCGGTTGTTGAGTCCAGTCAACGGGTCAGTCGAGATCAGTTGCTCCTGGCAGATGATATAGAGCAGCAACATGCTAATCATTATGCCGACACAAAGGCCAGGCACCGAGTATACGATCTGAAAGGTACCGCCCACCAGAGCGGGAACCGCAAAAAAGGCGAGGGTGCGATAAATGGCCTTCTTTTGCAGGCTTTCGACTTTTCGAGCCTGAATAAAGGCATGCAAGGACGTATATATAACGTAGCAGTAGCTAACGATAGGCTGAATCATATAAAGCGCTCCGCGACGATATACGCCCCGCGCATCGATATAGAACATAGCGTGCGTCCAGTAGCTGGTAAATGCCAGAACGACCACCAATGCGGTTGGCAACGTTAAAAGTACCACCCTATAGGGCGTGGTCAGGAGCCGTGAGCCCTGCATCGTCTCGGAATAGAAAAACCAAATGAGGCACGCGATGGCGAACAGCGAAAACGAAACCGCGTTGGAAATCCAGTTGGCCGTGATGCCTACAGGAGTGCTCACGCCGTCCGAGAGCGTCCAGATCATATCGAAGAAAATGTAGGCAGCAGACGTGTAGCCCAGCATGCTAAACAGAAGCTGCTGGGTGCTCGAGAACAAGGAGCGGCGGCTTCGTGCGGCAAGCCCGATAAGAACAATCATGCATAGCAGGAATATCTCAATTTTGAGTGCCTTAACCACTAGACGCCATCCATTCAATATTCAAGTGGTCAGAATCGCCCGATTCTGGTCTGGGCAACAAACACCCCCTACCCGCAGGGGTAAGGGGAATCATAGCAGAGCGCCCGAACGTCACTGCAAAACAGTCATCGTTCGGGCGCTCAAACGGCGCGAATTGCACTCCGGCATCATTGATGGGTAGCGATTGCTATTCGCCATCGATGTCGGTCGCGACGGCCTCCTCGATGGCCTCGACACCGGCAGGCGACAGATCCTCCTTGCCCTGGCAAAACTTCTTGTCGACCCAGCCGGTCAGAATCGGGGCCATGATTGCCGTGATGATGACGGCGGTGGCGATCTGCGCATACGCGGTGGGCGCAAGCTCGGCATAGCGCGGAGCGACCTCGGCGAGGGCGACCGGCGTGGTCATAGCCGTGCCGGCGATAGTGGAGCAGGCAACGGCCGCCTTGCCGTTACCGCCGCACAGGCGCTCGAAGGCAAAGGTAATGGGACCGACGATAAAGAGCGTGATGAGGCCCAGCAGGATGCCCGAAATGCCGCCGGTGATAAAGCTCGAAAGACTCATGGACGCACCGAGCTGAAAACCGATAACGGCAATCGCAGGATTGGCGCCGGGAACCAGCAGGTTCTTGATGAACGGGAACAAGTTGCCCAGAACCATGCCGATAACAAGCGGCAGGATGGATCCGATGATGGTGCCGACGGGGATGTTGGCGAGACCCGAGACACCGAGGATGATCATCGTGACGGCGGGGCCGGCCGTAAAGAACAGGATACCGACGGCGCCTTGCTCGGACTCGTCGCCGAACTCGCCCATGATGCCGGTGTAGAGCGCCATGTTGCAAAACGTAATGCCGCCGATGATAGACACGGAGCTCAGACCTAGGAAGTTGTCGTTAAAGAAATATGCCACACCCAAGCCAAGGGCAGCCGCAACAACAAGCTTAGGAATCAGCACAACGATGCCGGTCTTGATGGCGCCCGGCGTGGACTAAAAGCTGATGCCGGCACCCACAAACAGCAGGATCGCGGCAACGATGGTGTTGGAACCACCGCGGCAGGCGGCGGTAAAGAAGCCGCCGATCTCAAAGACCTGCGGGCAGAAGGTATTGAGCAAAAGGCCAACGATCATCGGGTAGATCATGATGTCACCCGGGATACGCGGGACTTTGAATTTCTTTTGCTCGTTGGCGGTCGCTTCCTGTGCCATGAAACCCCCATTTCCGCTGACGCAGAACAAAAGCCCACGTCATACTTTGCTACAGTAAAGTTTGACCATGGTACCAGAAGAAGCAGACCGGCTCGGTGAGAAATTCGATACGTGTGCCGGGACGCTAAACGTGCTCCGCTCTTATATGAAGCTCAAAACGATATAGAACACGATGCCCGAGACGCAGCACCACAACATCGACTTTGTCTTGATTGCCACCGCCACGACGCCGGCGGCCGCAATCCAGGGAATCAAGCCCTGCCACAAGCCGGCGTCGAAAGCGCCAGGGCTTATCAAATCGTTGGCGACCAGCGCCGCAAAGGCGGCAGGCGGAATATAACCCAAGGCCTCGGTAACGCGGGGCGACAGCGTTCTCCCGCGCAAGGCAAACGCCGGGGCAATGCGGAAAAACGCGATGGCCGCCCATGACGACAGCCATAGAACCAAAAACTCATTAACGGGCATCGCGAGCGCCCCTTCCCTCGGCGAGGACATCGCACGCGAGTGCCGTGACAACGCCGACGAGCACACTTGCCGGCACGGCGATATTCGTCCACCCCAAGAACTTGCATATGGCGACGGACACCGCAGCCAAACCGGCAGCTACGACATTGCCGCGCGACAGTCGCTGCGAAAAGAGTAGGCAGATAAAGAGCGATGTGCAGACAAAACCCGCAATAGCGGTGGGAACATCAACAACGGCGCCGACGATGGCGCCCGTCGTACACGAAACGCCCCATGTTGCGATGAGGATCACGTTGAGCACAAAGGACTCGAGCGGACCCCAATCCTCCCCTTTAACCAACTTGGCAAGCGAAATGCCGTATGCCTCCTCGGTAAGTGTCGCGGCAACAGCCAGCGTCTGACGCTTCGAAGCACCCCTCAAATGCGGTGCGATCGATGCCGAGTAAAGCGCAAAGCGCGAGGAGATTGCGGCCACACTTGCGACAATCGATGCCGCAGGCACACCTGCCAGCCACAGGTTGCAGACCATAAACTGCCCGCTGCCCGTCACGAACGTGCTGCTCAGGGCAAAAACCATCCAGGGTTCCATTCCCGTCTGCGCCATAATCATTCCGCACGGCGCGGCTATCGCAACATAGGTAAGCATCACCGGCCAGACGGTTTTAACGATTTTGAGCACCATAACGTTCCTCGTCCCGACAAGATTTCCGAGCCGCATTCAACGACGCGGCAGAACCATCGCCCGATGGCAACCGAGTTCACCTACAATTGCCACCGGATCGAAAGACACAGAAAGACACAACTTTTTAGGAAGTCATTATGACAGCTATCGATCGAACGCGGGCTGCCGCGGCCTTCAAGACCTACACCGATGCCTACGATGCCGCCAATCCGCGTATCGCGCTCAAAATCGAGCATACGGACCACGTTGCCGAGGCATGCGATGCCGTGGCACGCGAACAGGGCTGGTCACCTCAGGACATTGACCTAGCGTGGCTTTGCGGCCTGCTGCACGATATGGGTCGCTTTGAGCAGCTGCGACGCTGGGACACGTTTAAGGATGCCGAGAGCATGAGCCATGCGGCGTTGGGCGTCGAGGTTCTCTTTGGCGAAAACCCTGCAGACGCGCCCGCGACAACAAGTATCCGCGACTTTATCGACGATCCGGTAGAAGACGAGTTGATTCGCGCAAGCATTGCCTATCACAGCGATTTCCGTCTACCCGCGCAGCTCGACGAGCGCACGCGGCGCTTCTGCAATATTGTGCGCGATGGCGACAAGGTCGACATTATGCGCACCATCGCCGACAGCACCGTCGACACCATCCTCAAAGTGGATGAGGACGTGTTTCTTGCCAGCCACTTCTCGGCACCGACGCTGGCTGCCTTTGACGAGCACCGCTGCGTCACGCGCGATGAGCGCGATGAGCCCGCGGACTACTTGGTGGGGCTTATCTGCTTTATGTTTGAGCTCGTCTATCCGGCAAGCCGCGCGCTGACGCGCAAGCAGGGCGATATCTACCGCCTGCTCGACGCACCTTTTGGTATCGTGCGGCCCTTTACCGACCCCGCCACGCAAGCGACCTGGGAACGCCTAAAGAAAGAGATGCGAGCCTGGCTGGCCAGCGCCTAGCGCTCGAGCTGGGCCAGAAGCTCCTCGACAACTTCGACGGCGTCACCGACAACTTTGTACTGCGCAGCGCCGAAGATGGGGGCATCCGGGTCCTCGTTGACAGCGATGATGCACTCCGCGCCGCCGATGCCGGCAAGATGCTGGATAGCGCCCGAAACGCCGATACTCACAAGGAGCTTGGGCGAAACCGACACGCCGGTCTGGCCAATCTGGTGGCGATACTCCAACCAGCCTGCCTCCACAACGGGACGCGTGCAACCAAGCTCGGCACCCAAGGCATCGGCGAGTTTTCGCATCAGGGGCAGATTCTTCTTGGAGCCGATGCCGCGGCCCACCACGACCAGGCGCTCGGCATCGGCAATTGATGCCTGCTGCCCCCACTCCTCGGCGGGAATCGAGATCTCGACACGGGCCTTAACATCATTCGCAAGCGATACCTGGGTAATCGTGCCAGAGCGGCTGTAGTCAAACTTGGGTGCCCCAAAGATGCCGGGGCGCACCGTTGCCATCTGCGGCCGATGATTGGGGCAGATAATGGTGGCCATCAAGTTGCCGCCAAACGCCGGGCGGGTCTGCTGCAGTAGACCCGTCTCCGTATCCATCGAAAGCACCGTACAGTCGGCCGTAAGGCCGCTGTAAAGCGCCGACGACACGCGCGGCGCGAAATCGCGGCCGTTGCACGTCGCGCCGAACAGCGCGATCTGGGGTTTCTCCTGTTCGATCAGGCCGCACATGA
>URZB01000132.1 GCA_900552295.1 uncultured Collinsella sp. | reverse complement strand
ATTGGCCACAGTATCATCGCTGGCCTCGGCCTTGGAATCGCCCTGCAGCTCGGCCTCGGCCTGCTGCTCGGACGCCTTGGCCTTAGCGGACTTCTTACGACCGCGCTTGGGCTTCTCAGACGCAGGCTGTTCGACGTCTTGGGGCTCGGCAGCATCAGTCGATGCATCGGCGGTCGTCTCGGCGGAATCCTCGGACACACCCTTCTTGGCAGCCTTGGCCTTGGACGTGCGCTTAGCAGCAGTACGATGGCTGCGACCAGGACGGACGTCGGCGGGCTCGACATCGGCGGGAGCGGCCTCGGAAGTCGTAGCATCCTGGACGGGCGCGTCGGCGGCGGTTGCAGACTCGGCGGTCGCCGCAGCATCCCGAGCGGCTGCAGCTGCGGCTGCGGCCTTCTCTGCCTCGACGAAGGCCTTGGGCTTGCGACCGCGACGGTGCGGGCGCAAAGCCGGATCGACAACGGGAACTTCGCTGGCCTCGACAGACGCAGCGGGCTCAACAGGCGATGTGCCCTCCCCTGCCGCGGAACGGACCGAAGCCTCAGTGAGCTCGGGGGTTACCTGATCGGCAACCTGCTCGGCCTTAGCAGCCGTGCGACGGCGTGTGCGCGGTACCGGCTTCTCGGTCGGCTGGTCGGCGGCAGGCGTCTCGGGCACAGACGGAGCTGCAAGCTCGGTCAGAGCCGCGGCCTCGCGCTCGGCAGCACGACGGCGGGCGCGCACCACCTGAGCCTCGCTAATCTGCGCCAACGCACGTGCCTGCGCGACCTCATCGGAAATCGGCGCCGAGGAGTCAGCTGCAACGGTGCGCTTGGCGCGCGTCGTGCGCGTGGTACGGCGCTTGGGCTTGGTGACCTCCTCGCCGTCAGTGGCAGGCTTGACCGTGCGGCGCGTACGCTTGGGCTTTGCCGGAGCAGCCTCCTCACCAGTTGCAGGCACGGCCTTCTCAGCCGCTGAAGGCGTAGGCGTCGAAGCAGCCTTAGGCGTCTCAGGAGCCGAGGCTTGCGCGGGCGCCGCGACCTGGTCCAACGCAACCGGTGCAGCGGGAGCGGCTTGCGTCGTCGTTATTTCGTTTTCTTGCTGTTGATCAGACACAGTGTTTGCTCAACTTTCTTTTCAAGCCCTGTGATCACATGCTCCCTGCATAAACCTTCAGGGCGGCTAAACAGTCTAGCTCCGTCAAATACCGACGGACATCATTGATCTGTATCGAGATATTTGCGTCATATACGCAGCGTTAGTGTAACACAACCGCAACCACCTGCAACTTAGTCATTGAGGACGTTCTTAAACGACTAGTCAAAAGGGACAATCTTTGGTTTAACACCCACAAATCTGACTGCCTCCGCCAAAACTGTGGCGGTTTACTACGATGAATCGCTCAACCGCGATCACTCCGAAACTTGTTGAACTAAAACCGCAGGTAGATGCCTTGCGCTTTTTTGCGAAAAGCCGACGTAGTTGGAATTTCTCATTTCATCGTAGTAAACCGGCATAGTTTCGTATTTCCAGCAGTTCCAAATTCGTCAATACGTCGGCGTTTGCAAAAAAGCCCGACCTCCGTAGGAGATCGGGCTTTCAAGGCTTAGTTAAACCAAGTCTGTACGGTCAAATGACTCGCAGATTACATCTGCTCGGGCGCAGAAACGCCAACGAGGGTGAGCACCAAGGCGAGCGTCACGCGGACGGCGTCGCATGCGGCCAGACGGGCACGCGAAAGCTCGGGGTCGACGGGACGGCCCTCGCTCGGCAGCACCTGGCAGGCAGCGTAGAAGCTGTGGAAGTCGCCGGCGAGCTCCTCGGCAAAGTGCGTCAGACGGAACGGGGCGCGGTCGCGAGCGCAGCTGGCGATGAGGTCGGTGAGCTCGTTGAGCTTACGCGAAAGGGCGAGCTCGGTAGGGTCGGTCAGCAGCGAGTAATCGACGTTCTCACCGATGGCCTTGGCGGCAACGGCCTTCATGCCCATCTCGTCAGCCTGCTCAGGCGTTACGTCAGCGGCACGGCGCAGGATGGAGCAGACGCGAGCGTGAGCATACTGCACGTAGTACACCGGATTGGAGTTGTCGCGCTTCTTAACGGCCTCGATGTCGAAGTCGACCATCTGGTTAGAGCTCTTGGAGATGAGCGTGTAACGAGCGGCGTCGGAGCCAACCTCGTCGACGAGCTCCTGCAGGGTCACCATGGTGCCCTTGCGCTTGGACATACGGACGGGCTTGCCGTTGCGCAGCAGGTTGACGAGCTGGCCCAGCAGAACCTCAAACTTGCCGGGGTAACCCAGAGCGTCGCAGACGCAGCGGACGCGCTCGATGTAGCCGTGGTGGTCGGCGCCCCAGATGTCGATGACGTGGTCGACGCGCTGGAACTTATCCCAGTGATAGGCAACGTCGGAGGCGAAGTAGGTGTACTCGCCGTCGGACTTGATCAGGACGCGGTCCTTGTCATCGCCCAGGTCGGTGGAGCGGAACCACAGGGCACCGTCCTTGGTGTAGAGGTAGCCCATCTTGTCGAGCTTCTCAAAAGCGCGGTCGACGGCAGAGGTGCCGGCGGTCTCGCCCTCAGTGTCCTTCACGTACAGCGAACGCTCGGAGTACCAACGATCGAAGTCGCAATTGACGGCGTGGCAGAGGTCGCGCATGTTGTCGACCATCTTCACATAGCCGCGCTCGCGGAAGCTCTCCATGCGCTCCTGAGGATCGGCGTTGACCCACTTATCGCCGTCGGTGCGCCAGAACTCGGCGGCCTCGTCGATAATGTAGTCGCCGCCATAGGAGTCCTTGCCAAGGGTCTCGGCAAAGTTATCCTGGTACGGATGGGTCTCGGGATGCTCGTCGTTCTCGTCGGCAACGAAGGCGTCGCGGTCGGCGATCAGCAGCTTGTGAGCCTCATCGATATCCACGCCCTGCTTGGCGATAATGTCGGCAAGCTGCATATAGCGCGTGCTGATGGAGTTGCCGAAGGTGTTCATCTGAGAGCCGTGGTCGTTGATGTAGAACTCACGCTGGATGTCGTAACCGGCGTGGTCCATAACGCGGCAAAGGGAGTCGCCCAGAGCGGCCCAGCGGCCATGGCCGATGTGCATGGGGCCGACGGGGTTGGCGGAGACGAACTCGACCTGGGTCTTCAGGCCGCCACCGACGTTGGACTTAGCGAAGTCCATACCCTTCTCGCGAGCCTCGCCAAAGATGGCATTCTTGACGGCAACGGAGAGGTAGAAGTTGATGAAGCCGGGGCCTGCGATCTCGACCTTCTCGATCGCGGGGTCCTCGGGCATATGGGCAACGATGGCCTCGGCGATCTTGCGCGGGGCGCAATGGGCCAGCTTGGCGGACTTCAGGGCCATGGTGGAGGTCCACTCGCCATGAGAAGTGTCAGCCGGTCGCTCGATGGCGCAATCGTCAAGTTCAAATGCGGAAAGGTCGCCGGCCTCCTGGGCCGCAGCAAGCGCAGCGCGTACCAGCTCTTCAATCTTCTCGGGCATAGATCCTCCTTGTGTTAAAGCCCCCGAGCTCTTGGTCACTCGTAAGGCAAAAGCCAGAGTTTGTAGCACTCTATCACAAGCGACGGGCACTGTCGCAGGGTAAAGCCAATCGATATTGCATATGCACAAAATTGACTACAGCTTGTATGGAGTCACTCAAAGATGCCAGTCTGCCTGCAGATTATGCAGGCGACGAAAATGCATAAAGGTGTGAATGAGCTGCGCCTGTTATCGAATACTCTTACCTATCGGAGTTGTGTGCTTTTCCTGCATAAAGTAAGGGTTTGCGCACGTCAGCGTGTTATTCTAGACATACGTAAATTCGTATAAGTTGGAGGTAGCATGTTCTCAATCGGTCAACACGTCATTCATCCGGGTCAGGGAGTCTGCACCGTCGTCGGTTTTAGGGACGACACACCGCAGCCCATGCTACTGCTCGAGACCAAGCAGGGACATGCGCAGACGATCCTCATGTACCCCGTGGCGCAGGCCGACCGTTTGCACGCCGCCATCTCGCAGCAAGATGCCGAGCACCTGCTGAGCCACTATGACGAGCTGGAGTGCGACACTTTTACCGAGCGCAACAGTTCACTTGAGGAGACGCACTTTAAGCAGCAGCTCAAGCTGGGCGCGCCCGAGACGGTCCGTGTGGCAAAGACCATGATGCACCGCATTCGCCAGGCCGAGGAAGCTGATAAAAAGCCCAGCTCCTACTACATGCGCGTACTTAAGGAGGCCAAGCGCCGCTCCATAGAGGAGTTCGCCGTGGCCCTGGGCGTCACCGAGGAGGACGCCGAAGCCCGCCTAGCCCAAGCCGCCCTCAACTAACCCATCCGCGCCAAAAACCACCACAAAGGGGACAGGCACCTTTGTGGTGGTTTTTTCGTTCTAGTCGTTCTAGTAGTATTCATTCTTAGCGATACCTACGAGCACAAGGAGTCTCTTATGGCAGAGCCACTTACCGCCGGAATCACCCGCGACCGCGCATTCGAACTGCTCAACGAGCACAACAAGGACCCGTTCCACATCACCCATGGCGAGACGGTCGAGGGCACCATGCGCTACTTTGCGCGCGATTTCGACCCCGAGAACGAGGAGTTCTGGGGCATCGTCGGCCTGCTGCACGACCTGGATTGGGAGGAGCATGAGGATGACCCCATGAACCACACCATCTATGCGGCCGAGATCCTCGAGGGCGAGGGCGCCTCTCCCGATCTCATTCGCGCCATCCAGACGCACACGTCCGATTTCAACACCTCGCTGCCCAAGCCCGAGCTGCAGATGGAGAAGATCCTGTTCGCCTGCGACGAGCTCACCGGCCTGATCGGAGCCGCCGTCGTCATGCGCCCGAGCAAGAGTGTTATGGACTTTACGACCAAGTCGCTCAAGAAGAAGTTCAAGGACAAGCGCTTTGCCGCCGGCTGCTCGCGCGACGTCATTTCGCAGGGCGCTGAGATGCTCGGCTGGGAGCTCCCCGAGCTCTTCGACCGCACCATCGCGGCCATGCAGTCCTTCGCTCCCGATCGCGACACCTTCCAGGCTTAATTCCAAAACCACCACAAAGGGGACAGGCACCTTTGTG
>URZB01000131.1 GCA_900552295.1 uncultured Collinsella sp. | reverse complement strand
TGTAGCTCCGTCTCGTGGGCTCGGAGATGTGTATAAGAGACAGGCTCAAATGAGCCGAGCTGCTAGAATATCGAACTGTATGGATAACTATCATTCAACCGTTATGGGAGGATACGTGAACCGCACCAAAATCGCGCAGCTCTATGCCGATGCCGAGTCGCTCGGCGGCCAAACCGTCACCGTCGCCGGCTGGGTCAAGTCCGTCCGCGACATGAAGAACTTTGGCTTTGTTACGCTCAACGACGGCAGCTGCTTCCGCGACCTGCAGGTCGTCATGAACCGCGAGGCACTCGACAACTACGACGAGATCGCCCATCAAAACGTCTCGGCCGCACTCATTTGCACCGGCACCGTCAAGCTGACCCCCGATGCGCCCCAGCCTTTCGAGCTTTCTGCCACTTCCATCGAGGTCGAGGGCACGAGCGCCCCGGATTACCCGCTGCAGAAGAAGCGCGCAACCGTCGAGTTCCTGCGCACCCAGCAGCACCTGCGCCCGCGCACCAACCTGTTCCGCGCCGTGTTCCGCATCCGCTCTGTCGCGGCTGCCGCCATCCACCGCTTCTTCCAGGAGCAGGGCTTTGTCTACGTCAACACCCCCATCATCACCACGAGTGACTGCGAGGGCGCCGGCGAGATGTTCCGCGTGACCACGCTCGACCCCAAAAATCCGCCCCTCACCGAGTCCGGCGAGGTCGACTGGAGCCAGGACTTCTTTGGCAAGCATGCAAGCCTCACCGTTTCCGGCCAGCTCAATGCCGAGAACTATGCCATGGCCTTTGGCGACGTGTACACCTTTGGCCCCACCTTCCGCGCCGAAAACTCCAACACCACGCGCCACGCCGCCGAGTTTTGGATGATCGAGCCCGAGATGGCCTTCGCCGACCTTAACGACTACATGGATAACGCCGAGGCCATGCTCAAGTATGTCCTCAAGGACGTCATGGCCACCTGCCCCGACGAGCTCAATATGCTCAACAAGTTTGTGGACAAGGGTCTGCTCGAGCGCCTGGACCATGTCGCCAACTCCGACTTCGCCCGCGTCACCTATACCGAGGCCGTCGAAATCCTGGAGCAGGCAGTCGCTGCTGGCCACCAGTTTGATTACCCCGTCAGCTGGGGCATCGACCTGCAGACCGAGCACGAGCGCTTCCTGACCGAGGAGCACTTTAAGCGACCGACTTTTGTGACCGACTACCCGGCCGAGATCAAGGCGTTCTACATGCGCATGAACGAGGACGGCAAGACCGTCGCCGCCGCCGACTGCCTGGTTCCCGGTATCGGCGAGATTATCGGCGGCTCCCAGCGCGAGGAGCGCCTGGATCTGCTCGAGGCCCGCATCAAGGACCTGGGCATGAATCCCGAGCAGTACAAGCACTACCTTGACCTGCGCCGCTACGGTTCCTGCAAGCACGCCGGCTACGGTCTGGGCTTCGAGCGCTTGGTCATGTATCTGACCGGCGTGGGCAACATCCGCGACGTCCTGCCGCACCCGCGCACCGTGGGCAACGCCGACTTCTAATCGTCGGACGCTAGCTCGCGTCGCCACACGCCAACGCTCATCGCACAAGCGCCTCTCGACATCGGTCGAGAGGCGCTTTTTTCAACAGCATCCGTCAAGCTTTTGGCAAGTTTTTGGTCAGTTGAGCAGGGCTGTTGAAAACTCGACCCGCCGTTTGCCGACGACTACCGACCGCCCAGAGCGCCCTGCGCCCCTGGGAAAGCCCCACGTCCTAGGCTCCATACCGTCGCCACCCAAAACGGAAAGGACGTGGGCACGATGACCGAAGCCGCTGTTGAAACCTACGACACCACGACGAGAGGCGCCGCCTCGATGGCAGCCTATCGCGCCGTTCGCATCCTGCAGCTCTTGAGCGAAAACACCGGCGAAGACAAGGCCATGCTTTCCGATGAGCTGATCCGGCGCCTCGCCCATCCCGACGACCCCGCCCGCATGCCCATCTCGGCGGCGCGGCGCAGCATCTACACCGCCATCTCCGCGCTTCGCCATGCCGGATACGAAATTGAGTACAAACGCAGCGTGGGCTACAAACTTCTTACCCGCCCGCTCACCGATGAAGAGATCATCCGGCTCCACGGTATGGTCATGCGCAACCGCTCCACGCCTATCGCTATCCGCAAGAGCATGGCGCAGCACTTAGTTGCCATGGCGAGCGCCGACGTTCGCGGCTACCTCGATACACCCGAACCCGTTCCGAGCGCAGGCAGCAAGGCTACCAAGGCAACACGCACGCCCATCAAGCGCATCGACACGTGCGAGCTCGTCGAGCAGGCCATCGACCACGGAACCACGGTGAGTTTTGATATTTCGAGCGTCACGACACGCGGCGAAACCGAAGCAGCACGGATGACACTCCGTCCTTTTGCCATCAGGCAGCGCGATGGCATCTCGTATCTGCTGGGAACGGTCTACGACGCCCGAGGCACCGACGATACGCTGCGCACCGTCGAGATCGCCCGTATGAGAAACGTCAGCACGCGCCTGCTCGACGGCAAGAAGCTCTTCGCCGCCCTCGACGAGGAGGACGACGCCTCCTCCGCCGCATAAGACCCTCCGCCGCCTATTCGACTACCCGTACCGCCCATCCGATTCTGTATTAAAAAACCCGCCAGGCTGTTGTAAAAATGGACATCAGCGCTACTATAGTTCCACTTGCACTTTGTCCCAGTGCAGTGTTTCCAGCCATTTTTATACTGGGGGTAATGATATGAAGGACATCACCATCAGTCGCAGGAGCCTTCTGGTCTCCGCCGGCCTGCTCGCGCTCGCCCCGCTCGCCGGGTGCGGCGGCAACTCTGGTTCCGGCTCTGCTGTCGCCGGTTCCGACTACACCATCGGCGTTCTGCAGCTCACCGAGCACTCCGCACTCGATGCCGCCAACGACGGCTTTGTCAAGGCCATCAAGGAGAGCGGCCTTAAGGTCAAGATCGACCAGAAGAACGCCCAGAACGACCAGTCCACGTGTAAGTCCATTGCCGACAAGTTTGTGGGTGACAACGTCAACCTGATTTATGCCATCGCCACGCCCGCCGCGCAGGCTGCCGCCGGCGCCACGGCCGATATCCCCATCGTGGGCTGCGCCATCACCGACTACGCCGCCTCCGGCCTGGTCCAGGACAACGACAAGCCCGGCACCAACGTCACGGGCGCTTCCGACCTCACCCCGGTCGCCGAGCAGCTCGAGATGATGCAGAAGGTCCTGCCCGACGTAAAGAAGGTCGGCCTACTCTACTGCACCGCCGAGTCCAACTCCGACGTCCAGATCAAGGCCGCCAAGAAAGAGCTCGACAAGCTGGGCCTCGAGTACACTGACTTCACCGTCTCGAGCTCCAACGAGATTCAGTCCGTCGTCGAGTCTGCCGTGGGCAAGGTCGACGCGCTGTACTCCCCCACCGACAACACCATCGCCGCGGGTGCCTCGCAGGTCGGCCAGATCTGCAAGGAGAACAAGCTCCCCTTCGTGACTGGCGAGGAGGGCATGTGCAAGGCCGGCGGCCTGTTCACCCTCTCCATCAACTACGAGGATCTGGGCTACGCCGCAGGCGAGATGGCCGTCAAGATCCTGAAGGGCGAAGCCAAGCCCGAGGACATGGCGATCAAGCACCTCTCGAGCAAGGACCTGGTCGTCGTCAAGAACGACGAGATGGCCGAGGCCCTGGGCATCGACCTTTCCGCTCTGGACGCGTAATGCCATACGCGGCATGCGTCTAGAGCCCGTGCTCGCGCTTTAGCCGCGTTATTCAATATCTGAGCCACAGGGGCGGGCGCTGTAGACCGGCGTCCGCCCTGCTTGTTTCAGGTAAAACAAAACGTCTGTCCGCAGCTCTTCTATGCATTGTTACCGCTATTATGGAAAATCACGTGTCCACCCTATCCTAGGAGGTATGAAGCATGCTCATTGCATTGCAGGGCGCCGTTTCGCAGGGCGTCCTCTGGGGCATTATGGTGCTTGGCGTGTTTATCACGTTCCGCCTGCTCGACATTCCCGATATGACCTGCGACGGCAGCTTTGCCCTCGGCGGCTGCGTCTGCGCTGTGCTCATCGTCAATAACAACGTCGACCCGCTGCTCGCCGTGCTGGCCGGTATGTGCGCCGGCGCCATCGCGGGTGCCGTCACGGGCATTTTGACCACCGTCTTTGAGATTCCCGCGATCCTCGCCGGAATCCTCACCCAGATCAGTCTGTGGTCAATCAACCTGCGCATCATGGGCAAGTCCAATACGCCCATTCTTGCCAAGGGCACCGTGTTCTCGGCCGTCAGCAATATGACCGGCCTGCCGCAGTCCACCGTTGCCATCATCTTGGGCATCCTGCTCGCCGTGGCTATCGTTGCCATCCTGTATTGGTTCTTTGGCACCGAGATTGGCTCGGCGCTGCGCGCCACCGGCAACAACGAGTACATGATCCGCGCCCTGGGCGTCAACACCAACTCCACCAAGATGATCGCCCTTGTGCTCTCCAACGCCCTCATCGGCCTTTCGGGCGCGCTCATCTGCCAGAGCCAAAAGTATGCCGACATTGGTATGGGCACCGGTGCCATCGTTATCGGTCTTGCCGCCATTGTTATCGGTGAGGTGCTCGGCCGTCTGCTGCCCGGCGGCCTCACGCAGTTTAGCGTCCGTCTTGCCTCCGCCGTCTTTGGCTCCGTGGTCTACTTCCTTATCCGCGCCATCGTGCTGCAAATGGGCATGGACGCCAACGACATGAAACTGCTCTCCGCCGTGATCGTCGCCGTGGCCCTGTGCGTGCCCGTGGTTTGGGAGCGCTATAAGCTCCGCAGCTCCTACACGAAGGGGGATGAGGCAGATGCTTAAGCTCTCGCACGTCAAAAAGACCTTTAACAAGGGCACCGTCACCGAGAAGCGCGCGCTCACCGGCGTCGACCTCACCCTGAATGACAGCGACTTTGTAACCGTGATTGGCGGCAACGGCGCCGGCAAGTCCACGCTGCTCAACATGATCGCCGGCGTATATCCGCTCGATTCGGGCGTTATCGAGCTCGACGGCAACGATATCTCGCGTCTGAGCGAGTCGCAGCGTGCCAAGTACCTGGGCCGCGTGTTCCAGGACCTGTCTCTTATA
>URZB01000130.1 GCA_900552295.1 uncultured Collinsella sp. | reverse complement strand
GTCTCGAAGACCAAGGTGGAACTGGCGGGGTCGAGTGCTGCGGTTGGCTCATCGAGCACTAAGACGCGCGGACGCATGGCGAGGATGGCGGCGATAGCTACCTTTTGCTTTTGGCCGCCCGAGAGGGTGGCGATCTCGCGGTCGCGCAGGTCGCTAATGCCGACGGTCTTAAGCGTCTCGCACAAGCGCTGCTCGATCTGGTCATGCGGAACGCCAAAGTTCTCGAGACCAAAGAGCATTTCGTCCTCAACGACCGAAGCGACCATCTGGGTATCGATGTCCTGCAACACGCTGCCGACGATCTGCGATATGTCGGTGAGCGAGACCTCGCAGGTGTCGTGGCCGTCAACTAACACGGAGCCATAAAAGGCGCCGGTGTAGTGGTGAGGCACAGCGCCCGACAGACAGGCGGCAAGTGTGGACTTACCGGCGCCCGAGGGCCCGATGATGCCGATGAAATCTCCCTTGTTCACGCTGAGCGAAACGTGGCTGAGCGCCTGCTCGGTTTGCGTGCCATAGGAGAACGAGACATCGTCGACGTTGATGATCGTTTCCATGGATACCTTTCATAGTCATTGGGGACGTTCTTGCATGACTAGTCGTTTAAGAACGTCCCCAAATGCTCGTTGTTTGGGACAGTCTTTGGTGGTGAAGCACGAAGACGGCTTTACGAGGGGCCCAGGTTGGCGCGAAAGAGGAGCGAAGCGTACTTGGGTACGCGAGCGACGAATGAACGCCAAGATGGGGTGGCTCGTAAAGCCGAGCAGGTTAGTTGAGCTTCAGGGCCTTCTGGATGGGCATGTAGAGGGCGCCGACCAGAATGGCGTTAAATACGGCGGTCATGGCGACGACGGGCAGCATGGCTGCGGCGAGCTCGCCCACAACGCCGAGTATGGCCATCTTGATGACCATGAAGATGACGCCCGAGACAAAGGTGGTCACGAATGTTGCGACGATGGCGACGACGGGCTTAGCTTGGCCGTCCTTGGCGGCAGCGTTGACAATGACGGCCATGAGCATAGCGGCGATGCCCTCGGCGGCAAAATCGACAAACGGCGAGGTGGTAGTGATCTGGATTACGGCCGCCGAGATGAGACCAATGACGAGCGCCTGACCAATGTTGGGACGAACGACCAGGATAGTGAGGCAGAAGGCCGAGATAATGAACTCGGGGCTGATCATACCGCCCGAGATGCCCGAGATTGCCTTGCCGACGGTGAAGTTGAGGATGAAGCCGGCGGCAAGCAGGATGGCGAGCAAGACGAGGGCGCGGACGTCGAGTTTGCCGCGGTCGGCGGTCTGGACGGTGCGGGGCTGTGCGGTGGTTGTGTTCTGAGACATGGTGAAAATCCTTTCGGAAGGGAAGTACAAGAGAAGAAAGCGGAGGCGCGTGATGCGAACGCGATCGGGCTCGAGATAGAAAAAGGCCCCCGGTCGAAACCGGAGGCCTTCCAATCACCTAGAGCGCAAAAACAGGCGTGAGGGACTCACTGTCGACCGATCGTATTCGCATCACGCCACCACCAGTTGTTGAGGGACTTCATCGTGTTCATCATCTTGGTGGCTCCTTTCGTGATGCCTTGGCGCGGTCGCACCTCGTTGCTGTTGCGCTGCACTATAGCACAGCGAAGTGTGTGCAGGGAATCTTTTTTGAAAAGATTTCGGCGACGTTTCCCGCCGGTCGAATGGGCGGCTGGGCGGGCGGGCGCCCTTGGCCATCCCGCCCGTCTCTTGGAACGCAAGGGCCTTAGGCCTTCTTGCGACGATAGAGCACGAAGCCGCAGACACCGATGATGACGACGGCGCCAACGGCCATGGCGGCCATGTTGTTGCCCTCGGACTTCTCCTCGGTCGCCTCTTCCTCAGCCTCGGGCTCGGCAACGTCCTTATCGGAGAGAGCCTCGTCGGCGTAGGTGATGGACTCGACCAGGCAGTCGTTGTCGGCATCGTAGTCACTCGGGACGAACTCCTCGGAGAAGTCGCCCTCCTTGAGGTAGTCGCGCATCTCCTCGAGCATGGCCTTGCACTTGACGTAGGTGTTCTTGGTCGCTGCCTTGCCGGCCTTGTTGGCCAGGGCGGTGCGGGCCTCGGTGTCCTCGGCGGCCTGCATGGCCTCGTCGACGGTCAGGTTCTGTTCAATGAGCTCCTTCTGCAGGGCGTCGAGATAGGCGCGGACGCCGGTGGCGCAGCTGTCGCGGTTCTCATAGGCGAGCGTGTTGATGTCCATGAGGACGTAGTTGATGGAGTTCTTGGGCTCCTCGTTGTTCACGACGTCTTCCTCTTCACAGTGATCGAAGGAGACATCCTGATCGCTGAAGTAGGGGCTGACCTCGGTGAGCAGTGCGGAATAGAGGGGGATAGCGACGGAGAACTCGGCGTTGGAGAGCATCTCCCACTGGATGGTCGCGATTTCGGGGTCCATGCCGTGACGGATCTGGAAGGTGTGGATCTCGGTGTTGCGGTTGGAGCCGATGGCATAGGCGCCGTCGGTGTTGGCGTTGAGGCCGGCGACATTCTCGCCGCGAGCGGCGAAGGAACGAATCATCTCAAAGGTGTTCCAGTCGGACTTGCCGGGCTGGAAGAACAGCGGCTGCATCTCGTGGACCAGGGCGCCGGTCGTCGCACGAGCGTCTTCGCGCTCGTCCTTGACGATCTCATAGTCGGTGCCCTCAGCAAGCGGAGCCATGAAGTAATCGCGGCCCTGGACATAGCGCGACCACTGGTGCATACCGGCCTCGCTAATCTCCTCGCCGTAGGTCTTGGCGACGTCGAACTTGCCGTCGGTGTACTCGGCAAAGCCCTTCTCCTTAGGCATGGACTCGATGCCCTCGGAGTGGAGGCAGTTCTCGGTGTCGTCGAGGTCGACGTCATAGGTGAGGTTGCCGATGTTGGGGTTGAGTGAGGCAATATCGTCGGTGAGCCTCATAGCGATCCACTGGTGGCCGGAAAGCGCTGCAAACAACCAGGTCTCGTTGTTGTCGGCAATGATGATCTGGTCGTTGGAGCAGACGCCCTGCTCGTCAATCAGGCTGCCGAGGAGCTCGACACCCTCACGGGCCGTGGCGCTCTCGCCCAGAATGACGCTGGCGTAGTTGTACTCGCCGATGCCGGTCTCCTCGGTGACGGGGTCGGCTTCCTCTGCCTTCTCGTTATAGGAGGTGCTCAGCGTGGCAGAGCAGGAAACGCCCTTTTCGTTGATGCCAGCCTCGGAATATGCGTCGTAACGATCTTCCCACTGAGAGGGGTTGTCGCGAACGAAGGTGTAGCGGTAGGTTGCGCCCTTGGACTTGTACTCAAAGCCGGACTCGACCGAGGTGTACTTGCTGCCGTCCTTGTGTGCGGGCTCGATGCCAAAGTGCTTGATGTAGCGCGGGCCGAAGTCCTCGGAGCGTCCGTAGTACGTGTTGCCGTCTGCCGTGAGCTGGCTGCCCATGTAGATCTGGGTGCAAGCGAGCGCCGAAGTCGGCATGGCCATAATGGCCGCTGCTCCAAATGCAAGGGCGCAGCCGAGCTTCTTGAGCGTGTTGACAGGATGAGTAAACCTCATGATCCCTCCCAACTGTTGAAACCCCGCGAAACCGTACGGAGTTTCAGCTAATAAATACATCTACTAGCCTAAAGGAAGTGTAAAGAGTATTCATTCGACAACAGCTTTTACTCGATGAGCGTGAAGAAATATACGATGAGCGGATAATAATACTCATTTTATTGCTTTAGTTAAATAAAGGCACCCTGCATTTACTGTAGCTGAATAAAGCGCCAGACAATGCTCAAAAAGAAAACTCTCCCGCTGTTTAGGATTTGCATAAACAGCGGGAGAGTCGATAACTGGATGAATATCATACCAATGTGGATTTACTTCTTTCGGCGGTGGATCACATTGATGGCGTAACCAACGAGCATGGCCAAGACGATGACGATAAAGCCAATCAGGGGATTGTCGTTCATGGGGTCCTCCTATTTTCCGAGCGGTGAAAAATCGTCGACGATGAGGTCGAGACATTGCGGCAGCGCGCGAGCGCCAAAGACGCCGGAGTTGCTGGAGATGATCTCTCCATCGAACTGCATACCCAGCGATGGCGTGCAGGTGATCTTGGCTTCCTTGGTCTGGATGATCTTAAACTGCGGACGGCCGAGCACTTTGCCAGCGGGGTCGAGCGCGGCGGTAATTACCGTGGGGAGCAGCTGCATCGTGCGCACGGGCTCAATAACGACGATGTCGACCATGCCGTCGTCCATGCGGCAGTTGGGGAACAGGTTGATGTCGTTTTGGATGACCGAGGTATTGCCCGCCATGCAGCAGATGCCGTCGAGCTCCTCGACAATGCCGTCGTGCTCAATGGTAAAGTGCGCCACCGTGGGGTTGGGCGTGGCGAGCGCGGAGAGGAAGTAGGCGATCTCGCCAATGTCGTTTTTGGTGGGAGCGGCCTTCATCATGATCTCGGCGTCGAAGCCCGAGCCGGCGATGATGATAAAGCCGTGGCGCTTCTCGTTGCCGTTCTCGTCGAGCCAAAAGAGCTCACCCATGTCCACTTTGACCGTGCGGCCGTCGCGGCAAGCCTTGGCGAGTGCCGCCGCCTCGGGGGCATTGCCGATGTTGTTAAAGAACAGGCAGGCCGTGCCGGAGGGGAAGACAAGCGTGGGGACACCGCACCCGCGCATCTGGTCGAGCACGTTGGAGACGGTGCCGTCGCCGCCCGAAACGACCACGCGATCGAACTCGCGAACGTCCGCTACCGCGTCCTCGGGCTCCATGCCATCGCCGATAAAACGCATCACGACCTCGTCGCCGCCCTGCGCGAGGGCGTGCGTGAACGCGTAGATTTCATCTGAGCTGGGGCCCGATGCCGGGTTGTGGATGATAAGGCAGCGCATACTTACGTTCCCGTTCTGTGACTAACCGAGTATAGTTGTAGAGCAATGCCGATATCCTACCCGTGTTTTTCGGGCCTAACCTTATTCGATGGGTTGATATGTACATTTCCACACATCAGGCTCTGGTCGACTTTTGCCAGCGCGCCCGCGAGTTCGACGCGATCGCCGTCGATACCGAGTTTTTGCGCGAGCGCACGTTTCATCCGCGCCTGTGCCTGGTCCAGATTGCCACCCCCGCCGAGAGTGTCGCTGTCGATCCGCTGGTGATCGACGACCTGTCGCCGCTTGCCGAG
>URZB01000129.1 GCA_900552295.1 uncultured Collinsella sp. | reverse complement strand
TTATCGTCGGCAGCGTCAGATGTGTATAAGACACAGGGTAGTTTGTGCTGATTGTGGCAAAGCAATGGTACTCCACCGGGCGCATACGATGTCCGCCGACTACAACCACTTCACCTGTCGTACCTACAAAAAGGATGGTGAAGCCTGCACAGCCCATTATATCCGAGAATGCATCCTCGATGAGATCGTGCTGGAGGATCTGCGTCGGGTGACGGCGGAAGCCAGAGAGCATCCGCAGGAATTTGCCGAATACCTAAACAGCAAACAGTCCGCAGAGCTTCAAAAAGAGATCCGCAAGCTGGAAAAAGAGAAATCGGCCATGCAGAAACGCAAAGCCGAGCTGGATGCGATTTTTAAGAAGCTCTATGAAGAAAGCGTACTGGGGCGCATCACGGCAGAACAGTTCCAGATGCTCGTTGCCAGCTACACAGATGAACAGGCAAAACTGACAGAATCGCTCCCGCAGCGAGAAGCAGAGATCCAGCGGCTGAAAGAAACAGTTAGTAATACGGCAGCCTTCCTCGACAAAGCGAAGCGGTACACGGACATTCAAGAACTAACACCGGAGCTGCTGCGGCTCTTCATTCAGAAAATTGTGGTGCATGAAAAGGAAGTAAAATGGTCCAAACACGCACCACAGACGGTGGAAATTCACTACGCCGATATTGGGTGCATGGAGAACAGACAAACAGCAAAACCGGAGCAACATAAAGAAATCCCGAAAGTGTCCTGAACTATTCCCAGTTATACGCCAATGGAAAACCCGACTGGTGCCTGAAACACCAGCCGGGTAATCCCCGCCGCCATTGTTACCCCTGTCAGGGGGCAGCAAATTCCGGCGGGCGGTTCTTTTTGTCATTCTGAATCAGAAAATGTTCTTCTCGGTTTCCTTGTCGAAGAAGTGCATCAGTTCAGGCTTGAAGCTGTACTTTACGGGCTTGTGGCTGCCGTGGACAGCGTCGAGGTCGATATCGGTCGTCGGGACGACGATGACAACATCCTTGCCGTTGGAGTTAACATGCAGATGCAGTTCGGAGCCCATCAACTCGGAGACATCAACCATAGCGTCGATGCCGTCCTGGGACAGGTGGATATGAACCGGGCGGACACCGGCGATGATATCGGTGGGGACTCTGTCCATCTTCTTGAGCGCTTCCTGCTTGTTAGCGGGCAGTTCAAAGTCCTTGCCCTGTACGGTTGCGACGTACTTGTCACCCTTCTTGGAAAGCGTTGCATCGAAGAAGTTCATCTGCGGCGTGCCGATGAAGCCTGCGACGAAGAGGTTTGCCGGATGGTTGAAAACCTCCTGCGGGGTGCCGATCTGCTGGATGAAGCCGTCGCGCATGATGACGATACGGTCGCCCAGCGTCATAGCCTCGACCTGGTCGTGGGTAACGTAGATGAAGGTGGTGTCGATCTTCTCGCGCAGCTTAATGATCTCAGCACGCATCTGGTTACGCAGCTTGGCGTCGAGGTTGGACAGCGGCTCGTCCATCAGGAAGACCTTGGGGTCACGCACGATGGCGCGGCCGATAGCGACACGCTGGCGCTGGCCGCCCGAAAGCGCCTTGGGCTTACGGTCTAGGTACTCGGTGATACCCAAGATCTCGGCAGCGGAGCGAACCTTGCGGTCGATCTCGTCCTTGGAGACCTTCTTGAGCTCAAGCGTAAACGCCATGTTCTCGTACACCGTCATGTTGGGGTACAGAGCGTAGCTCTGGAACACCATGGCGATGTCGCGGTCCTTGGGCGCCACGTCGTTGACCCGCTTGCCGTCGATGAGCACGTCGCCCGAGGTAATGTCCTCCAGGCCGGCGACCATGCGCATCGTCGTGGACTTACCGCAGCCAGACGGGCCAACGAGGACGACGAACTCCTGGTCGTGAACGGTGAGGTTAAAGTCCTCAACAGCGAGCACGCCATCCTCGGTAACCTTGAGGTTGTGCTTCTTCTCCTCGGTCTTCTTCTTTTTGCCAAAGAAGCCCTTCTTTTTGGACTCGGTGTTGGGATACACCTTCTGAACATGTTTGAGAACGATCTCGGCCATGTCTTTACCTTTCGATATGCGGCACCATGTTGAGGGCGCCGCAGAAACTTGCAAAACAGTTACGGCATCAGCCCTTGACGGCACCTGCCACCACGCCGTCGATGATGTACTTCTGGCAGAGGATGTACATGATGACGATGGGGATAACGACCATCATGATGCAGGCCATCATGGGGCCGAGCTCGACGTGGCCGTAGCCGCCGCGGAAGTACTGGATCAAGATAGGAATGGTCTTGTACTTGGTGGAGTCGAGAGTGAGGTAGGGCAGCAGATAGTCGTTCCAGACCCACATGGTCTCGAGGATGCCGACCGAAAGATAGGTGGGCTTCATGATGGGAAGGACGATCTTAAAGAACACCTGGACCGGGTTGCAGCCGTCGATCATGGCCGCCTCTTCGATCTCGAGCGGGATGTTCTTTACAAAGCCGGCGAACATAAAGACCGCCAGGCCCGCGCCAAAGCCGAGGTAGATAAAGCAGATGTTGAACGGCGTGTTGAAGCCGATGCGGTCCGCCAAATTGGACAGCGTGAACATGAGCATCTGGAAGGGCACGACCATCGAGAAGACGAACAGGTAATAGAAGAAGTTCGAGATCTTGCTGTTGACGCGCACTACGTACCAAGCACACATGGAGCAGCACACCAGAATCAGCACGACCGACGTGACCGTGATGATGAGCGAGTACATAAATGCCGAGGCAAAGCCCTGCTCGTTATGGGCATGCATGTAGTTTGCGAGGCCGTTGAACGTCTCGGGCGTGAGCAGATCGAATGCCGTGGTGGTGCTGATTGCAGTTGCCTTTTTAAAGGAATTGAGCGCAATCATGAACACGGGGTAGATCCACGCGAGCGACAGAATCGTAAAGAAAATCGAGAGCGCGCGGTTGATAACCTTATCGCGTTTCATTACTGCTGCACCTCCTTGGACCTCGTGGCCTTAAGCTGAATCATGGAGATGGCTACGACCAGGATGCAGAAGATAACTGCCTTGGCCTGACCGATGCCCTGCCATGCGATACCGGCACGCGAATAGAACGTGTTGTAGATGTTCAGGGCGAGCATCTCGGTGGAGTGCGCGGGGGCGCCGCCGGTAAGGGCGAGGTTCTGGTCGAACAGCTTAAAGCCGTTGGTGATGGACAGGAACAGGCAGATAGTGATGGTCGGCATCAGGTTAGGGATCTTAACCTTCCAAAACGTCTGCCATGCCGTGGCACCGTCGACCTTGGCGGCCTCGATGTAGTCGGACGGAATGGACTGCAGACCAGCGATGTAGATGATCATCATGTAGCCGACCTGCTGCCACAGGGTCAGGATGATAAGGCCCCAGAAGCCAGCAGCAGAGTTAAGGGCGATGAGCTGGGCGCCCACGTTGGAGAGCAGGCAGTTGATCAGAATCTGCCAGATGTAGCCCAGCACGATGCCGCCGATCAGGTTAGGCATAAAGAAGATCGTACGGAAGATGTTGGTGCCCTTGAGCGCTTTGCGGGTGAGCGCCTGCGCGATGGCGAGGGCGATCACGTTGATGAGCACCGTCGACAGGAAGGCAAACGCCACGGTAAAGAAGAACGACGTGGCAAACTGCGGATCGGACAGTGCGCGCACGTAGTTCTCGATACCGACAAAGTGCGTGTTGTTGATGGTAATAAACTGGCAGAACGAGAGATAGAAGCCCTGGATAAAGGGGATCACGAACCCGATCATAAACGCCAGACACGTGGGCAGCATAAAGAGCGGCCACCAGCGCTTGAGTGCTTTGCCCATAGAAGGGTCCTTTCAATATGCAGGGGGCGGGCAAACCAACGTCTGCCCGCCCCCTGTCGCTAATCAGATAGCTTGGGCAGCAACTGCTTACTCGGAAGCAGCCTTCTCGGTCTTCCAGCCATCGACGAAGGCGTTCTTGACGCCGTCCCACTTGCTGTTGTCGGCAGCATAGGCAATCAGAGTCTGCTTGAGGTTCTTCTTCCACTCCTCAGAGGGGATGTAAACGAAGTCCCAAGCGACGGTCTTCTTGCCGTCCTTGGCCATGGCAACGGCCTGCTGCGAGAAGACGTTGGTGGTCTCCTTAGCGCTCTTGAACGGGGCAGTCAGACCCATCTTGTCAGCGATGATGCTGGTGGCGGTGTCAGAAGTGACGCACCAATACATGAAGTCCTCGGTGGCCTTCTGGGCATCCTCGGAAGCCTGGGAGCTGACGCACCAGTAGTTCTCGCCGCCGGAGCACAGGCCCTGGTTCTCCTCGCCGTCGACACCGATGTAGATGGGCATCATGCCAATCTGATCGTCGGTCATGCCGGCCTTGGTGAGGTCAGCGTAGGCCCAAGAACCGTTCTGATAGAAGACGGCCTTGCCGGTTGCGAACTCGTTGGTGGCGTCGTCGCCGGTCTTGGAGGCAAGCTGCGAAGGATCGCAGGTGGAGTCGGTGATGTACAGGTCGAAAATCTGCTTGAAGTTGTCGAGATACTCGCCCTTGATCTCGTCGTCCTCCTGGTTGTGCTCCTTCTCGAACTCGTAGTAGAGCGGGAGGTTGGCGAGGTGGGTGGTGTAGCGCCAGCTGGAGGAGTCATCCATGCCGGCGGAAGTAAAGGCGCCCTCAATGCCGAGCTCGTCCTTGCGGGCCTGGATGTCGTCGGCACAAGCCTTCAGCTTGTCGAAGGAGTTGATGTCCTCGGCCTTGTAGCCAGCCTTCTCGAGCAGCTGCTTGTTGTAGATGATGCCGTAGCTCTCCTGGACCCAGTCGATACCCAGATCCTTGCCATCGGACTGCAGAGCCAGGGAGTCGTCAATGAGCTCACCGCGGAGCTTGGTATCGGACAGGTCGGCGCAGTAGTCCTTCCAGTTCTTAAGACCGGTGGGGCCGTTGACCTGGAACAGGGTCGGAGCGGAGCTCTTGGACATCTCGGACTTGAGCTTCTCCTCGTAGGTGTTGGAGGCGGCGGTCACGATCTTGACCTCGACGCCCTTCTCCTTCTTATAGGCCTTGGCGATCTCCTTCCACTCCTTATCGACCTCGGGCTTGAATTGGAGGAAGTAGACCTCGGCAGCGTCACCAGAAGCAGAGGAGCCGGAGCCGGCAGAACCACCGCAGCCCACGAGACCCAGACCAAGAACCGCAGCCGCGGAACCAGCAAAGCCCAGGAA
>URZB01000128.1 GCA_900552295.1 uncultured Collinsella sp. | reverse complement strand
CGAGATGTAGCTCCGTCTCGTGGGCTCGGAGATGTGTATAAGAGACAGCCCGTGGCTGCCCACGTCCATGATCGAGGTGTAAAACGCCTGCAGGTCGGCCCAATCCGTAGGAAATGCGGAAAGATCGATGTGCTTTGCCTGGCACTCGGTCAAAAGCTGTCGACGGTCCGCCCCGCTCCAGCAAACTACCTGTGCGGAGTAGCGACCGATCCAATCGCTGAGCCTTTTGATTACCATGTAGAGCGGATCGGCCATCGCAGTGTCCACGGCCGATATCCCCGTAAGCTCGCGGACGGAAAACGCAACGCCTTCGGTAAATTCCGTCTGCACAAACTGCGAGAACTCGCCCATAACGTTGCCGTGGTAATCGAGCTTGACGGCGCCGACCTCGATAATCTCATTACGCAGCCCACGTCGCTGGCGCTGCTTTGGCACCGGCGCAAACTCAAAGTCCAGCACAATCTGGCGCGCAAAGTTCGTCGTATCGATAGCCGAGATACACGGCGTCTTTTCAGCTGACACGGTTAGGGCCTTTCTCCGTTGCTGGCCGCTTACTACACAGGCGGCTACATTGCCGTAAGGATAGGCGCCCGTGCGGACATGAAAGCAGGGCGCAATACCATGCGCTAATCACACGCCATGCAGACGGCCCCAAGAGAGTCGCCCGCTCTATTCAAATGGATGAAAAGATTTAGGCCCGGTGACTTGAATCAGCGGTCATCCCGGGCCCATCAATATGCAGTGTACCTACAGAGGGCTGGTTAATCAAACGGGCTTTCGGTGACGAAGACCTGCGCGTCTAGCCCCAATCGCCCAGCGCCGTCTTCTGCCGCCCTTACGAAAGGCTGCTATTCGAGGGAATCACGTTGCTGTTATTATCGAACATATATTCGTATTTATGACCGCGCTTTGATAGAATGGCAGTTGTTGACGGCAGTTCCATGTGCCGGGCAGCGCCCTCCATGCGACGGGAGGTGATGCCCATGACCGATCTGATTGATTTCGTGAAGCTCCTGACCGCTTTGGTCTCGCTCCTCACGGCGCTTATCGGACTTTCCGAGGCACTTAAGCAGCGTACGAAGCAAAAGAAGAGGGGTCGACGCCGTTAAGGCATTGACCCCTTAATCGAAGTAACGGCGCTGCCCAGCTATCCACAACTTGGGCTGCCGTCGACCTTATTCTACCCACGGACATTGAGTTTAACAAATGGTTTTTTCGGTAGCGAAGCCTCGGTCCCTCAGCCGCTCAGCACCTGCTTCCTACTCCAGCCACCATTCCATATCCACGGAGCACTCGACCTCGATAGGCTCTGGCTCCAGCACCGTCTCCTCGGAGCCTCCGGACGCCCCATCGGGAGCACACGCGGCAACACAGTATGTTCGACCATAGCCCGCCGCCCGACTGTTATACGAGATATGCTTGACGCCGCCCAGCATAGACCCCGCCGCAACGGCAAGTGCCTGCGCGTTGCCGCAAGCACGTTCAACCGCACGGGCAATCAGGGCGTCTTCCGCCGCGCGCTGATCCGCCAACTCAAATCGAATGCTCATGTCGGCATGTGACTCGCAGGTATTGAGTGCGGTCCACACAGCAGCAAAGTCAGTCGAATCGACAGGCGCGGCAACCGTACCGTACGCATAGTAGTTGTAGCCCACAATCGTCGCCTTCTTGCGCGTCATCTGCGCATAACAAGTGTACCGACAGCATGTTAATTCGCTATCCAAACCAAAGGGCGCCAGCGCGGCGGCTACGCGGGCGCGATCGGTGTTGTAATCCTCCAGGCACGATTCCTTGGTGGTGCGGCGACCACCAAAGCCAATGCTAAAGATCACGCGGTCGGGCATAACCTCGTCCTCTATCTCGGCGCCAACGCTCACATAACCGGTCTTATCCGTTGCCATGACATCCGTCCTTTCCACGAATGGCTACGTTGCGGTAAGCGTAGCCACCCGTGCGGACACAAAAATGGGATGCTGTGCCACGCGCGCCAGGCACGCGCCATGCAGATGGCCCCAAGAGAGTCGCCCGCTCTATTCAAATGGATGAAAAAGATTGAGGCCCGGTGACTTGAATCAGAGGTCATCCCGGGCCCATCAGAGCTCGTAGAGCTCTTGGTTGCTTTGGTCTCGCTCTTCACGGCGCTTATCGAACTTTCCGAGGCACTCAAGCAGCATTCGAAGCATAACAAGTCGCTGCCATTAAGGCACCGACCTCTTGACCAAGCAACGGCGTTTCCCAGCTCTCCAGAACTTGGGCTGCCGTCAACTTTATTCTATCCGCGAGCATCTGGTTTACCAAATGGATTTTCGGTAAAGGAAGCACGGCACGCCCGCAAAACCACTACGCCCCAAGTGCCGCCATGGGGATCACCGCCACGCCGTCGTCGCGTGTGTAGGCAATGCTCCCCTTTCCAACCACGACCGCCAAAAACGCCGGCGCGGCATTCTGGGCGGCAGGATTGGAGAGCACTTTCCTCTCCAGCGCCTTGAGATTTCTCGCTCCATCGTCTGCTTTCGCATCACTCAGCTTGACCTCGATGGCTCCCATCCGCACAGGTCCTCGGTCAGCTTGAGCCTGTTGAAGAGATCCAGGTGCGCAGCGATGGTCCTCTCGTCGGGGCCCGTCTCACCGTACGAGGCGTCCTTTATGAGCGTCTTGTACGTGACAGCCTGGCTCTCGTTCATGGCAAGAGTTCGCAAAAGGCCGTGTGCAAGCTCGGGCGATCATGCGATATACGAAATAACGCCATTCTCAATGCTGTTTTTACGCCATTCTCAATGCTGTTTTTACGCCGTTCTCAATGTAGTTTTTACGCCATTTTCATTGTAGGTTTTACGCTTGGCATCCTTAGCGCGACCCATTCCGAGCAATCACATCAGAGCGCGCTTGGTTATCTCCGCTCGCACATCTCGGCAAACGAAATCAGCTTGGTATCTCCCCTGCTCGCCGCAGCTTCCTGACATCCTTGCGTAAAGCCACGCTTCGAGAAGATCACGTAGCTTTTATGCTGACGCCTAAAGAGCTCGCTTCGGTACACGAGCTTTTCCAGAACATCCTCGCCTGCCGGTTCGTTACGCCATTTGCACTCCGCAAAGAGCGCCGCGCCCTCTCCGTCGTCGACAATCAAATCGATCTCTTCCTGCGTACGCGTCCGATTGTCCGTTCCCCACCAACGGCCAACTGTTGCCGGCACCACACCAAGTTCGCCCGCGCGTGCGAGTTCGTACACGTATTGTCTGCATATAAGCTCAAAGACCGTACCCATGTAATCCGATACGTGCGGCTCAATGCGCCCATACGCCATCTCGGCCATATCGTTTTGAATCAGCCCAATGTTCTGCGGCACAAACTTGTACCAGAACCTAAACATCTGGTCGCTCAGCAGATACACGGCTCGCTTATTGCTCGTCTCGTTTAGGGGCAGCTCGCGCTCGACAATCCCAAGCGACGCCAGCTTATCCACATAGCTCTTTACGTTGCTCGCAGGGATTCCCATAGAGCTCGCAATCTCTGAGATCTTCGAGCGCCCCTGGGCAATTGCTTGCACGATCGCATCATATTGCTCGGGATTGCGGCACTCTTGCAATAGCAGGTTACTCGGCTCCTCAAAGAGATAGCCCGTAGGAGTAAGAAAAAGACGTTTGATGTTGTCCTCGAGCGATACGGTAGGATCGACTTTCTCGATATATGCAGGAATGCCGCCCGTCATGCCATAGCAAACCGCAGCGTCTTCGCGACCCATGCTCTGCCACAAGCCGAGGGTCGTCGTAAAATCCAGCGGCATGATCTTAAACTGGGCCGTACGCCTACCGTATAGCGGACTCTCGTAGCCCAGCACCTGCTCTTCCATGAACGAAAGCGACGACCCGCACAGGATAAGCATGAGCTTGGTCTCTTTGTACAAGTGATCGATCTTGTCTTGCAGCAACGAGCTGATCTCGGGATTCGATTGGGCGAGATAGGGATACTCGTCAATCACGACAATCAAACGTTCCGTGCGAGCCATGGTGGCCAACGCATCGAACGCCTCGTCAAAACTACGAAACGACACACCTGCAGCACCAACCGAACCCGCAAGTATCGCCTGGCTAAAGCCGTGCAGGTTTGCCACTGCATTGGTACGACGAGCTTGAAAGTAAATAGCCTTCTTGCCTTGGATAAACTCTGTGATAAGACGCGTTTTACCCACGCGACGGCGGCCGTAAATCACAGGCATTTCAAAGGAGCCCGTGCCATACAGTCGATTGAGCTCGGACATTTCCACTGTTCTTCCGATAAACATAGGGCCATCCTTCCTTTGCGTTATAGCTAGCTATATTATACCTTCCTATAATATAGCTAGCTATAACGCAATTCGACAAGCGGCGCACGCAAAAGGGGCGGTACACCCCCGCACGTGGACCGTTCCGGAAAATGTATCCCGTTCTGGAGCCAAAAACTGGGCCGTAGTTTCCGCCAAGCATGCCATCCGGAAAGCGTGTCCCGTTCTGAGCCTGAATTCTGGGATGCACTTTCCGCTGAAGCTTCTACCGGAAAGCGAATCCCATTCTGAGCGTCGAATCCGGGACGCAGTTTCCGGTTGAGGGCTGTTCCGGAAAGCTTGTCCCGTTCCGAGCGGCAATTCCGGGTCACAGTTTCCGCAGATACAAGGCGACAGTCCGCCGCCTTTATCACATACCTTCAAATATGCGATCCAGAAACACAAAACAGCAGATAGAATGCTCTTTTTCAAAAAGTACACGTCCCGAAACTTACCAAGGTTTCATATCTAGCTACCGTTCACGGTCGCCGATTACCGCCCACCGATTCAAACAAGAAATATGTCGCCAAAAGCAGGTCATCTACCTGCATGGTTAGATTTTGGTCAGCTTTTGGTCAGCTGAGCGGCAAGTTCCAGCTGATACGTTTTTGCTACCCAAAAGGAGGCGGTAGCTCATGACCCATTGCAATGACCAGCTCATCGACCAACTGCTCACTCAAGCCGAACAAGAGGGGCGCTGTCTGATTCCCCCGAGCACGGCGATCCGAAAAGCGCTCCTTCGGCGCACCAGCGGCACGGTTATCTCGCCCATGCCGGGGTTGTTTGCGCGAAAAACGCGCTGGGATGAACTCAACCGAGCGCAACGCCATTGCGAAATCCTCCGCGCCCTTGCGATCATCCATCCCGATTGGACGTTCTGCTCGTTTTCGGCAGCTTGCCTG
>URZB01000127.1 GCA_900552295.1 uncultured Collinsella sp. | reverse complement strand
CTGGATATGCGTGGACGAGCGTGGTCGGGCGCACCGTGTTTGGCGCCGATCCCGCGGACGATGGCGAGCGGGCATCCAACGAGATCACGCTGGCAAACGGCAAGACCATCGTGCTCACCAACACCAAGGTTATTACGAAGCTTTCCAATAACAGCGTGGCTTCTGTCGTTAACAAGGCGGAGCAGCAGAAAGAGCAGGATACGCAGCAGACGGGTAAGCCCGGCGGCTCGGACGGGTCCGGTTCTGGCGCCGGTTCGGCGGGCTCGGGCGGCGGTTCCGGTTCGGGCTCCGCCTCTGGCGGTGGATCTTCGGGTGATGGCTCGACGGACGGCGGTGCCGGCGGGGACGCGGGCTCGGGTGGTCTCTCGGCTGCCGAGGAAGAGAGTATCCACAGCTGGCTCGTGACCAAATACAATATGCTCGATGGCTATGTCGCCCGCGCCAATAGCGTGGTGTCGACCTATAACGCCACGGGCGATACCGGACCGTGCGACACCCTGGCGAATGACATGTTTGTTATCCGTGCCGAGTTCGGTCGACAAAGGTTCTCGACCAAATCTAAGTGGTATCGGCAGTATGCCAATCTGTGGGGCTGCTATACCAACCTGTGCCAATGGGTTGGGCACTACGGCAACGACGACGTCGCGCTCAACAACTTCAACACCAATGTGGCGGCGATCGCCCTATGACGAACGACCTCGCTTCTACGGTAGCCCAGTCGCTCAACCGTGATCCCATGGTGGGCTTGCGCCTGGCGCGCGTCGACGGGTTTGAGCCGGCCGTCGCCCTGGGCACGGACGAGCTTCCCGCCTACCTGCGCCGTTTTACGATGCTGTTTGCCGATGACGCCACCATGCGCCGCGGCGGTATCGGCCGTGTGACGCGTGCCGTTAACGCGCAGGGCGAGGCCGTGGCGCTCAAGCAGCTCATCTTGCCAACGCGCGACGAATTTGATGACGATGTCGCCCACGAGGCGCTGGTCGCCAAGTTCAAGGCGGCGTTTCGCGAGGAATATGAATGCCATCGTGCCCTTTCGGGCCTTAAGGGCTTTCCCCGCTTATACGGGTGGGGCGAGGTCGACGGCGTGCCCGCGATTGTCATGGAGTGGGTCGAGGGCGAGACGCTCGCCCGCCTGCGCTCGCGCTTTGCCGTAGATGATGCCGGGCGTCTGTCGCCGCTCGTGGCGGCGCGCCTGGGTCGCGACCTGTTCGATCTGCTCTGCCGCATAAGCTTGGTAGGCGAGGGGTTCGTCCATCGTGATATCTCGCCCGCTAATATAATGGTGCGCACGGCGCGCCTGCCGCTCGACCGACAGCTTGCCGAAGGCACCTTCGACCTGTGCTTGATCGACTTTGGCTCGTCGCTGGCGCTCGAGCCCGCCTCTGCGGTGGCCGGCACCGGCGGCAAGGCGTCGTTTACCGAGCGCTATGCCACGTTGCGCCGCGCGACGGTGGCCTACGCCCCGCCCGAGATGCTCACCGACGATATCCCCGACCTGCGCATGCTTCGCATGTCGCCGGCGATCGATGTCTATGCAGCGGCGAGTACGGTCTACGAGCTCATCGCCGGTGTCGCGCCGTACGAAGTGGCGCCGGGTGCGTCGGGTACTTCGGGCTCGCGCAAAAAGACACGAGATATCGCCAGCCCCTATCGCCTCAAGATGGATACGCTGCCCGATTATCCCGTCGGCGCCCACGCGCCCGGCTGCGACTTGACGCAACTGCTGCGACGCGAGCCCGATGTGGCACTTGCCGCGGCCGAACAGGCTCAGCAGCTGGGGCTCGATCCAAATTCCGAGGATCTGCGCGATGCGTTGGCGTTTGTCGACGCTCAGCTGTTCGATGTGTTGATGGCCTGCCTGTCCTGCCATCAGGAAGATCGTCCCGAGCCGGCTGCGGTGGAGGCGGCGCTCTCGGCATTTTGCGACCACTATGCGCAAAATGTCGCCCGCTCGCTTCGCGCCGAGCCGCTCATGCCGTGCCCGATGGAGGCATCGGGGCACACAGCCCGGCGTGCGGCGATGGTTGGTGCGACGGCGGTATGCGGCGTGCTTTGGGCTGTGGTCGTGGTATCAGCGGCGCTGTTGGCGTCGGGCGCCCATGTGACGCTCGTCGTGGGACCGCTTATGTGGTCCGGGAAGCTCCCGGCCATTATCGCCGCGCTGGCGTTGGCGCTGCCGGGCATGGTGGGCATCGCTGCCGGGGCCTTGGCGCGCGACCGCCGTGCGGGATTCCTGCAGGGCGTGTTGGCCCTTTCCGCCTGCGAGGTTCCGGCTCTGGCCGCACTCGCATGTGCCGTGTTTTCCCAGCATGCCGTGGCGGGTGGCCTGGTGGCCGCCATAATTGCAACCTATGCGCTCACGTGGTTTTTGCTGGCGATGGGGTTTGCCTTTGAGCTTCCCGTCGTGTCAGCACGACGTGCGAAAATTCCCATGGCGACGCCGCTTGCCGGCGGAGCCGCGGCTGCCCGCGCCTTTGGCGGGCCGGCCGAAGTATCCGACACGATCTCTGCGACCAAGGAGGGCTAAGCCATGGCTTCTCAAGCTGAGCTCACCCCGTGCGGGGCAATGTTTGACATCTTTAAGCGCGCAGCGCACCTGAGCCATATCGAACTTTGCGGCCTGGTGCTCTCGAGCCGCCCACTCGCCGACGGCCGTAGTCCGCAGAGCCGTGCCGCCGATCGCTCCTGGGTTTCGCGCTTTATCGTGCGCGCGCCGGTCGGCACGCTTCAGGAACGTTATTTTGCCGATTACGGCACCTCGGCCGCGCGCATTATGTCGCAGCTGGCCCTGCGCCGTCGCAATCCCATGGACGCCGCGGCCGTGACCAATATGGTGTGCGGCCCCGCTGGCGTGTCCATGGTGCGGGCACTCGAGGAATGCCACCAGGACACGAATCTCTATCGCAATGCGCTCGAGCGCCTGTCGCAGGCGGCTGAACTCATGCCCGCCGAACGCGCCGAGGCCATCCTGGTGCTGTTTGTCGCCGTGGGTTGCTCGGCAGATGTACGTTCGTCGGTGACCTATGCCATCGACTACGCTCATGCGACCTGTGGCGGCGCCACGTCGACGCCGCGCTCGCTGAGCACATCTTCGGTCGCGGGCGAGCACGAGGTCGCGCCGGCGCATCCGCTGGGACTGCTGCGCGTGCAAAACGGCTACGTGGTGAGCGCCCCGCGCTGGATTCAGCCGAGTGAGGAAGGTGTTGAGATCGGCGCGCTGGCAACGGGGGAGGGCGACATCACCGACGTCGGTGACGACGTCTCGGCCCGCCATGCCCATATCTGGTGCGATGCTCAAAATATCTGGCATGTCGAGGACTTGTCGTCCACCAACGGAACCGTGGTGGTAAACGGGGCCACGCGCGTCTGCATTCAGGTCGAGCCCGGCCGTTCCGCCCAACTCAATCCCGGCGACGAGCTCAAGCTCGGCGAATCCACTACCTACGCCATTCTCTTCGGTGCCCTCTAGCCGGCAGATAGGGACGTTCCTTTCCTGCCGGTACTTGGGGACACTCCTTGGCGCGTCAGAGCCAGTCGTCCGGGGATGGAGGGACCATTCTGGCCTTTGGCGGTCACCCGAGGTAAACCTTTACCGCCCGCCTATATTTGTCGAAATTACACTTAACGGCGGGGTACAATAAGCCCGCATGCGGATTTCCGTTGCGGGCGCTTCCCATCGCCGGGGTGTGCCCGGGAGCATCCGGCATGCGGCCTTTGCGGCGCTCGGTCATGTGCAAGACGGGCGGTCGAGTCTGTGGGGCGTATCAGCTGCCCCTCGCCTCGGCATGTCTTCTCTCCACGCCACGTACCTGCTGCTGAGCCTGCCTGCCAGATGATTGGAAGCAACAGCGTAAATCCCATCACGCCAACATCCCGGCGATCGCCGGGGCCTGTATACCTATATGAGAGGAGAGGGGTATATGGCGCGTAAGTTTAAGTCTATGGACGGCAACGAGGCGGCCGCATATGTTTCGTATGCGTACACCGAGGTAGCGGGAATCTATCCCATTACGCCGTCCAGCCCGATGGCCGACCATGTCGACCAGTGGGCGGCCCAGGGTCGCAAGAATATCTTCGGCACCCCGGTCAAGGTCGTCGAGATGGAGTCCGAGGCAGGTGCAGCCGGTACCGTTCACGGTTCGCTGGGCGCCGGTGCTCTGACCACCACCTACACGGCTTCTCAGGGTCTGCTCCTGATGATCCCGAACATGTACAAGATCGCGGGCGAGCAGCTCCCGGGCGTCTTCCACGTCTCCGCGCGTTGCGTCGCTTCCCACGCCCTGAACATTTTTGGCGATCACTCCGACGTCATGGCCTGTCGTCAGACCGGCTTCGCCATGCTCGCCGAGGGCAACGTCCAGGAGGTCATGGACCTCTCGCCGGTGGCTCACCTTGCCGCCATCGAGGGCAAGACCCCGTTCCTTAACTTCTTCGACGGCTTCCGCACCAGCCACGAGATCCAGAAGGTCGCCATGTGGGACTACAAGGATCTGGCCGAGATGTGCGACATGGACGCCGTCCAGGCTTTCCGCGACCACGCGCTCAACCCTGAGCACCCGCACACCCGCGGCAGCCACGAGAACGGTGACATCTTCTTCCAGAACCGCGAGGCCTGCAACAAGGTCTACGACGAGCTTCCCGCCGTCGTCGAGGGCTACATGAAGAAGATCAACGAGAAGCTCGGCACCGATTACGGCCTGTTCAACTACTACGGCGCTCCCGATGCTGATCGCGTCGTCGTGTGCATGGGCTCCTTCTGCGACGTGCTCGAGGAAGTCATCGACTACCTCAACGCTCACGGCGAGAAGGTCGGCCTGGTCAAGGTTCGCCTGTTCCGTCCGTTCTCCATCAAGCACTTCGTCGACGTTCTCCCCGAGACCGTCAAGAAGATTGCCGTCATGGACCGCACCAAGGAGCCGGGTTCCATCGGCGAGCCGCTCTACCAGGACGTTGTCTCCGCTCTCTACGAGGCCGGCAAGACGGGCATCAAGGTCGTCGGCGGCCGTTACGGCCTGGGCAGCAAGGACACGCCTCCCGCGTCCGCGTTCGCTGTCTTCGAGGAGCTCAAGAAGGACGAGCCCAAGCGCGAGTTCACCATCGGCATCGTCGATGACGTGACCAACCTGAGCCTGCCCGAGGCCGAGGATGCGCCCAACACCGCAGCCCCCGGCACCATCGAGTGCAAGTTCTGGGGTCTGGGCGGCGACGGTACCGTCGGCGCCAACAAGAACTCGATCAAGATTATCGGCGACCACACCGACAAGTACGTC
>URZB01000126.1 GCA_900552295.1 uncultured Collinsella sp. | reverse complement strand
GTGTATAAGAGACAGCCCTAATGCCAGGAATCGCAAAGTCGTCGCCCACCAGCAGCGGACGCTTGACCAGCATGCCGTCGCTCGCCAGCAGCTCGTAGCACTCCTGATCCGTCATGCCCGCATCCAGACGCGCCTTCAGGCCCAGCTCTCGATATTTCATGCCCGACGAATTAAAGAAGCGCCGCACCGGCAGCCCCGAACGAGCAATCCAGGTCGCAAGCTCATCAGCCGTGGGATTGTCCAAAACGATATCGCGATCGATATACTCTACCCCATGTTCGTCCAGCCATGCCTTGGCCTTCTTACAGGTCGAGCACTTGGGATATTCAACAAACAATACCGCCATGGGATTTCCTTTCTTAGAGAAAACAGGTGTCTGGAAAACTGCACATCGACGACCGCTCGCGATTGCAGCCGTTATTGTAGTCAATGTCGAAGCATAGGCAGTCGCGATGTCTCGTCTTAAGGCTAGCGCCTCGCATGGGCACCGATCGGCCGAGTCGCATGGCGCACTAACGCCGCCGCCAGCAATACCAACAGCATGGCGGTGACATAGCCCGCAGCATCGAATCCTAAATCGATAACGTCGAAATGCCTGCCGGGAACAAAGATCTTATGTACCTGATCGCCAACGGAGCAGGCGGCGCAAAAGAGCAATACGGGCACGCAACGGGAGCATACGCTCCACGGACGCCTGGAAAGGCAAACCACGACCACGGAGGCGAATAATCCGACGAAGAAAAACTCTACGGTATGGGCAACGCGACGGACGTTTGTGCCCACCCGCATGCGAATGGAAGCAAGTCGGCCAGACCGGACATTCGAGGCAGCCGAATCGGCGCCTCCGGTCATTCCGTTCTCCGTCTGGGCTTCACCCGTGGCATCGGCAGCCTGAACGCCCGTAGCCTGACCCTCCACCACACGCGCGGTGGACTCGCTCAGCAACGACGTCTGCACCGCGTTTTGCTCCGTCAGCACCCAGATGCCCGCCAGCGTTGCAGCGAACAGAACGATCGCGGTCCATCCGATTATTTGTTTTACGCGAGCCAAGGGCCAACCTCCTTTTTTGAATATCAGCGAGTGTAGCCACAAATGGCATCGTCACCGTATCAAAATTTGAATCGCAACAGGAAGCGACAAAGCGACGCAAACCCCTACCCCGCCTCGCGCATCCAGCGATCGAACGTCCCCACGCACACGCCCAGGCATTTTGCTGCCTGGCTGCGGGTAATATCGCCTGCCTCATAGCTATCGCGCACCAGCTCAAACTGAGGAGGGCACGGCTTGCGAGGTCGACCGAAACGGACCCCTCGCGCTCGCGCCGCTGCAATCCCCTCCGCCTGGCGCCGATGGATATTCTCGCGCTCCACCTGCGCCACGTAGCTCAGCAGTTGCAGCACAATATCGGCAATCAGGGTGTTGGTCACATCCGGCGCGCCGCTGGCCCTGACGCGCGTGTCAAGCAATGGCATGTCCAACACCACAATGGCAACCCCGAGCTCCTTGGTAATGCGTCGCCATTCCTCAAGAATCTCGGAGTAATTACGGCCAAGTCGGTCGATAGAAAGCACCACCAGTACGTCCCCGTCTCCCAGGACGTGCAGCAGCTCGCGATAACGCGGTCGATCGAAGTCCTTGCCACTCGCATGGTCGGCATAAATATTCGCCGAGCCCACGCCATAGGCGCCCAGCGCATCCAGCTGCCGATTCAGATTCTGATCGCGCGAACTCACCCGCGCATACCCGTACACCGTCGCCATCTCATCCCCGCTTTCTTGTAAACCTGCCAAAAAGGGACAGGTTTATTTTGGTAGGTTTTACCTCTCAAATAGCAGGTAAGCGGGCGGCCGAGCAGACGGCAAGGTAGCCACGATTCAAATGCGAAGGGCGGTCCCGAAAGGCCGCCCTCCGCTCTCTCGCCACGAGTCGGGATTTAGCTAATGGATAAGCTTAAAGTCCAAGTGTCCACGCGTGGTATTGACGCGCGAGACCTCGATAATCACGCGCTGCCCCAGCTCGTAACGGGTGCCCGTGTCGGCGCCCGTCAGCGTAAGCGCGTCCTCGTCGAACTCGAACCACTCGTTGCCCAGGCTCTTGATCGAAACCAAGCCTTCGACCTGCGTCAGGTCCAAGCGCACAAAGAGGCCCATGTTGCTAACCCACGAGACGGTTCCGGCATAGCGCTCGCCCAGACGGTCCTCATAGTACTGGGCAATCTTGATCTTTTGCGTCGCATGGCTGGCGGCATCTGCCGCGCGCTCGGCATCGCTACATGCGCGGCAGATCTGCGGCAGAATGCGCGGCAGCGACTCGCGCCCCTTGCCGATCAGCCGCGGCGTACGGACCAAGGCGTCCTTGCCGCCGAGCTGCTCATAGGCCAACTGCAGTTTGAGCACGCGGTGCACCACCAGATCGGGGTAGCGACGGATGGGACTCGTAAAGTGACAGTAGCACGGCGCGGCGAGCGCAAAGTGGCCCTCGTTGCGCGGCTTGTACAGCGCGCGCTGCATGCTGCGCAGAAGCAGCGTGTTGACGAGCGGTGCGTTGGCCGTACCGGCGGCAGCATCAACTGCAGCCTGCAGCTCATCGGGGCTCCCCAGGGCAATACCGGCAGCACGGCGATCGTCGATGATGCCTAGCTGCGCCAGCGCAACGGCAGCACCGTGCAGGCTATCGGGGCTCGGATCCTCATGCACACGATAGCAGGCCTCGATATCACGGTCTGCCAGCCACTCTGCAACGCACTCGTTGGCGAGCAGCATGGCTTCCTCGATAAGCGACGTGGCACACGAACGCTCACGCGCCACAATCTGCACGGGCACTCCGTCCTCATCCAATAGAGCGCGAATCTCGGCTGTGTCAAAATCGACTGAGCCGCGGGCGCGACGAATACGACGGCGAAGTTCGGCGAGTTCGTTAGCGGCGACAAGGAAATCGCCGAGGTCGATGTTGTAGCCGCGGGCGGCCTCCTCGCACGCAAGACCGCGCTCAAGCGCTTCCTCGCGCGAGGTCTCGGCAGCCGCAACATCCTCGGCTGCACCCTCCAGCACCGAATACTCAACCGCGCCGGCACGCACCAGCAGCGCCTCGGCGCCGTCATAGTCCATACGCACACGCGAGCGAATCACGCTGGGATACGGATCGTAATGCCGCACGCGACCCTGCGCATTGAGCTCGATATCGACGGTAAACGCAAGACGGTCCTCGTCAGGGCGAAGCGAGCACAGGTCATTGGACAGGCGTTCGGGCAGCATGGGAAGCACGCGATCGGCCAGATACACCGATGTCGTACGATGGCGAGCCTCAAGATCGATATGCCCGTCCCAAGCCACATAGTGTGAAACGTCGGCGATATGCACACCCAGCTTGTAGCCACCCTCGGGCGTGCGCTCCAACGAAATGGCATCGTCAAAGTCGCGCGCATCGACCGGGTCGATCGTGATGACAAAGCGGTCGCGCAGATCGCGGCGGAGCGGGTCCTTAAGCGCCGCGGACACATCGAGCGAAAGCCCCTCGGCCTCGTCCAGCGCGGCCTCGGGATAGCTATCGGTATAGCCGTAACGCGCCATCACATATTGAACGCCCAAATCGGGCGCGTCATCTCCGCCAATGCGGCGTTCGATCGTCACGGTACCCGATTCCAGGCGCGTCGGGTAGGTCAAAATGCGCGCGACAACGGCATCACCCGGGTGAACGCCCAGACGATCCGCCGAGGTATCCTCGGGCAGAATGAAGAAGTCGGCCTTCAAACGCGAATCGAGCGGCTCAATCACACCGAGCGGACCGGCGGTCTGGTACGTACCCACTACGCTTATGGCTGCGCGCTCAACCACACCCTCGATCACGGCGCGCCGCTCACCGTGCGGGCTGTTCTTAATGCTCACGGCAACGGTATCACCGTCCATGATCTCACGCTTGCCGCGACCCATGACCTTGTAGTCGCCATTCTCGGTTATGACATAGGCACTGTGCTCATGGAGCTGCACGCGCCCGGTCAGGCTCGGACGGCGTTCGCTGCGCACCGGCCCGCGCTTATTGCGAGCTCCACGCTTATGCTTGTTATTGCGCCCCATGGCGCCTCCTAACTATCGATTGCCGACTCCAAAGAGTCTACCCAAATGATTCGCCATCCTGCCATCCCCTAGGGATCAAAAAACGGGCCGCCCCATAAGAGACGACCCGTTGGAAGGGATGAATTCCAGGCATGCCTACACGCGCAGGTAGCGGCGCATGGCGATGGCAGAACCAAAGAGACCGATAATGACACCGACGAGAATCAGTGCGGCGTAGGTCACCAGATAGTACTGCATCGGCAGCGCAAACGACATCCAGCCGACGCTCGCCTGCAGGCGCGGAATCATCAGATTGCGCAGCAGCTCCAAAACACCGATGGAAAGCAGCGAGCCCAGAATGGCCTGCAACACGCCCTCGGTAATGAACGGCCCGCGAATGAAGCCGTTGCTGGCGCCCACCAGGCGCATAATCGCAATCTCGCGACGACGCGCCGTAATGGACAGGCGAATCGTGTTGTTGATAAAGATGAACGCGATAAAGGTCAGCAGACCGACGAGCACCACGGCGGCGATACGGATGTAGTTGGTCACCTGGAACAGGCGGCTCACTTCCTCTTGGCCATACAGAACGCTCGCGTTGACGTCGCCGTCGTCCGCGATCTTTTGGAAGTCGGCATTCTTCTTAAGCTTCTTGGCCGTGCTCTCGACCTGAGACGGATCGTCCATCTCAATCGCGAACGAGGCAGGAAGCGGGTTCTGGCCGTCGAGTGCGCTCATGGTGGCGTCGGCGTTGCCCGACATCTTGCTCGTGTACTCGGCCAGCGCGTCGTCCTTATCCTTATAGGTCACGGACTTGACGTTGCTCCACGTCTTGAGCTCGGCCTCAAAGGCCTGGACGTCTGCCTGATCGGCATCATCGCTAATAAAGGCATTGATGACAACCTGATCCTCGACGGTGCCGATCACGGAGTTCAGCATCGCGGAACCCATAATGAACAGGCCGATGATAAACAGCGAAAGGAAGATCGTGATGACGGCGCCGAGCGAGGTGGTCCAGTTACGGAAGAAGTGGCTGATAGCCTCTTTGAGCGAATAGCCCACGTTAGTTGGTGCCATAGTTGCCGTAACCTCCCCTCTCCTGGTCGCGGATTACGTGGCCGCCCTCGAGGGCGATCACGCGACGGTGCATGCTATCGACCATCTCGCGATCGTGCGTAGCGACGATCACGGTGGTACCGGTGCGGTTAATGCGCTCGAGCAGCTTCATGATGCCCAGCGAAATCGCCGGGT
>URZB01000125.1 GCA_900552295.1 uncultured Collinsella sp. | reverse complement strand
ACCTGCCAAAAAGGGACAGGTTTATTTTGGCAGGTTTTATCTGGGCAAACGTCGAGGCAGTAATGCAGCAAGCCACTGCCCACCGCATTGAGAGATTCGTTTTTGAAAGGAGGCCCCGTGAACGCCTTTGACCGCTACGCCCCGTTTATCCAAGACTTCATCTACTCCCACGATTGGGAGAGTCTACGCTCCATCCAGGTTGCAGCAGCTGATGCCATCTTTAACACTCAGGACAATGTGCTCCTGACGGCATCCACGGCTTCCGGCAAAACCGAGGCAGCCTTCTTTCCCATCCTGACCGAGTTTTGGGAGAACCCGCCCGCGAGCGTTGGCGCCCTCTACATCGGCCCCCTCAAGGCACTCATCAATGATCAGTTCGTCCGCCTCAACGACCTGTGCGAAGAGGCCGATATCCCCGTCTGGCACTGGCATGGCGATGTTTCGCAGTCGCACAAGGCTAAGCTCATCAAAAAACCAAGCGGTATCTTGCAGATTACGCCTGAGTCGCTCGAGGCGCTCCTGATCCATAAGCACATGGCAATCCCTCGTATGTTCTGCGACCTGCGCTATGTGGTTATCGACGAGGTTCATTCGCTCATGCGCGGCGACCGCGGCGGTCAGACGCTCTGCCTTATCGAGCGCCTCTCGCGCATGGCGGGCGTGCAGCCCCGCCGCATCGGCCTTTCTGCCACCATCGGCGACCCCGAGCGCACGGGCGCCTTTCTCTCACAGGGAACAGGACGCGATTGCATCATCCCCCGCTTTGAGGAACCGCGCCGCGTGTGGCGCATCTCCATGGAGCACTTCTACAACTCGGGTCCCCAGGCACAGCAGTGGGGATTCGAGAGCACGGGTCCACAAGAAGCCGAGATGCTTGCTTGCGAGCGTATTGAGCCGGCGGCGCCCGCGGCGCTGCCGGCTGGCGCCCAAGACGTGCGCCACAGCGGACAGCTTACACAGGAGGAACGCCGTCAACGTCGTGAGCGGGCACGGGGCAAGGCCGCTCCCAAAGACCGTCGCACTTCCTCGGCCCCCGAGGGCGAAGTCGACATCCCACGAGCGACCGAGCAGGCGCTTCTCAACCCCACCGACACGGCGCCCGACAACGCCGACCCCGGTATGGGCTATATCTTTGAGCATACGCGCGGCCGCAAGTGCCTGGTCTTTGCCAACTCGCGTGAGGAGGCAGAGGCCGTGTGTTCCATGCTGCGCAGCTACTGCGAAAGTCGACACGAGCCCGACCGCTTTCTAATCCATCACGGCAACCTTTCGGCATCGCTGCGCGAGACGGCCGAGGAGCTCATGCGCGACGAGGAGCAGGCGCAGACAACCGTCACCACCTCTACGCTGGAGCTCGGTATCGATATCGGCCGCCTGGAGCGCGCGTTCCAGATCGATGCGCCGTTTACCGTCAGCTCCTTTTTGCAGCGAATGGGCCGCACGGGACGCCGCGACCTTCCGCCCGAGATGTGGTTTGTCATGCGCGAGGAAGAGCCCGAACCGCGCACGATGATGCCCGAAACCATTCCATGGAAGCTCCTGCAGGGTATCGCGCTCGTACAACTCTATCGCGAGGAAAAGTGGGTCGAGCCGCCCGAGCTCGATCGACTCCCCTACAGCCTGCTCTATCACCAGACTATGTCGACCCTCGCCAGCACCGGCGAGCTCACGCCGGCCGAACTTGCCCAGCGCGTGCTCACGCTCAGCTATTTCCATCGCATCTCGGCCGATGACTATCGCGTATTGCTTCGTCACCTCATTAAGATCGACCATATCCAGGTCACCGAGGGCGGCGGACTCATCGTGGGTCTCGCGGGAGAGCGCATCATTAACAACTTTAAGTTCTACGCCGTATTCCAGGAAAACGAGGAGTTCACCGTTCGTAGCGAGTCGGCCGAATTGGGCACGATCGTCAACCCGCCACCGCCCGGTGAGCGCATCGCCATCGCCGGACACTGCTGGATTGTCGAGGAAGTGGACTGGAAGCGCCATACCGTCTTTGCCACGCAGGTCAAGGGCCGTGTGCCGGCCTACTTTGGCGACTGCCCCGGTGATATCAACACACATGTACTCGAGCGCATGCGCAAGGCGCTCAACGAGCACGCGGCATATCCGTACCTTATGGGTAACGCGCGGGCCCGCTTGGCGCAGGCTCGCCATACGGCCGAGATTTCGGGCGCAGGGACCAAGCCACTCATCAACCTGGGCGGCGATACCTGGGTGCTCTTCCCCTGGTTGGGCAGCTACGCCTTTCTGGCGCTCGAACGTATGCTCAAGATTAAATGTGCCGCGGAGCTGGGCCTTCGCGGACTCGACCCATCGCGCCCGTACTTTATGCAGTTTAAGATGAAGGCTGACGAGGAGACGTTCTTTGAGGTGCTCGCCGCCGAGGCCGAGAAGGACTTCAATCCCATCGAGCTCGTCTATCCCGGCGAGGTGCCTTATTTTGATCGCTACGACGAGTACGTTCCCGAGGAGCTCGTGCGCAAAGGCTTTGCCGAAGGCGTGCTCGACATCGAAGGCATGAAGCAGCGCGTTCTCGGCTGGCGCGACCACGCCTAAGACCAGTCTTTTTGGGACGGGGAGACCTATTTGTCGTGAAGAACGGTGCCGATGAAGTCGGTGTCGAAGGGCACGGCTTCGGCAAAGGCGTAGTTGCCGTCGCTGGCGATGAGCAGGTAGTTCTCCTCGCCGCCGAACTCCGCATCGCCGCACGGGACCACCCAGGCATGGGCGAATACCTCGAGTGCCGTGGCAGCGCAGTCGCGCAGGAACGTCACGTCGCTCCCCTCGTTTGCGCTCACGATATTGGCGACGTAGACGCCCCCAACATTTAGGCTGCCCCGCACTAAACGCAACGCTTCAACGGTCGCCAGCTCGCGCACGGGCTCGGCACCGCCAAAGCAATCGCTCACGACCACGTCGTAGCGACGATGGCCCACGCTCGTCACACCCAGATACGAGCGAGCCTCAGCGGTTATCACCCGCAGGCGATCGCCCGCCGCGCGCTCCAGCTCGTCTAGGTAGAACCAGCGGCGCGCCAGGCGCGTAATCTCTCCGTCATACTCGATGACGTCCATGCGCAAGCCCTCGTGCGACATCAGGGCGAATTTAGGATAGGCAAACCCGCCGCCGCCCAGCATAAGCATACGGTCGATGCCGTGACCATAAGCGTCGCGCATCGCATCCTCGGACTCAAACACGTCGTCAAACGCACGATAGTACGCAAAGACGGGCTCGGCCCAACGCTCACCGACATAGCTCGCGCTTTGGTAGACGCCGCCTTGCACCAACACGCGAATCTCATCGCCGCACTCATCGTGCACGCGCTTCACACGCGCCAACCCATTGCGGGTTCGCGCAACTTGCAGACAGGCAGCACGAACAGCGACAGCGGCCGCACCAAGCGCCGCGGCCCCCAGAGCAACGCCGGCAACGACGCCGGCAGAAACACTTGGCTTGTTCATCTAGAGCTCCTTTTGCAGATAAAGGCCATGGTCATAAAATCCAAGATGGCGATAGTACTCGCGCGTACCAATCGCGCTGATCACGTTGATGCGCGCATAGCCGGCATCCCGGGCAATCTCGCACGCACGCTCTACGAGCAAACGCCCCAACCCGTGATGCTGCGCCGCCTGGCCCTGGTCACCCACGCGTGCCGCCATGCCATACACGTGCACCTCGCGAATCATCGCCTCGTCCGGCGTCGTCGGCAACTCGTCCGCATGCGCGGCAACAAACGAATGGTCGGGCAGCGACAACCGCAAAAAGCCCGCGATCTTGCCCTGCTGCGTCACCCACTGCAAAAAGCGCTCGTAAGTCACCGGTGTCTCGTACGTCACTTCCTCATCAAGAGATAGCTCGTCCAAGTCGGCACCCGCGGTACTGATCTCACGATAGCGAATCTCGCGCACCGTCGCGCCTTCCCCACGAGCCGCCAAGCGGTTCTCAACGAGCTGGCGCAGGTTGGGTTTCTTGTTGCCCACCATGATGTCGTCGGAGCTAAAGTCGCGGATCATGCGACTGATGCGGCAGAACGCCGGCGTCACCACGATGTCGTCGGCCAATACATCGAGCAGCTCTTCCTCGGTATAGGGACGCCACTCGCCGCGCTCATAGCAGCCCACCAGACGCGAGCCCTCGATGAGCGCGCACGGGTAGACCTTGACCTCGTCGGGCATAAAGGCCCCCTCGGTCATAAAGCACTCGTAGTCGCGCTTGTCCCCCTCGGGCGTGGCGCCCAGCAAGTTAAGCATAAAATGCGCGTGGATCTTAAAGCCAAACAGGCGCGCAAGCGAAAACGCCCGCTCGATCTGCGCCACCGAAATGCGACGCTCGTTGATATCGAGCAGGTGCTGGTCAAGGCTTTGGATGCCCATCTGAATCTTGGTGCAGCCCAGGCGACGAATGAGCGTGAGCGCCTGTGGCGTCACGGCATCGGGGCGCGTCTCGATAACGAGCCCCACCACGCGATGCTTCGCCGTCTCGTTGATGCGCTGCTGACGTTCAAGCTCCTCCATCGTGGTCGTCTGCCACTCGGCGACCTCGCCCCACGGCGTACCAGGGCCGTACAGACGACTCACCGCGCGGTTATAGCCGCCCACGGCAACATCCACACGCCCCTGCTCGTCGGCAACACCGCTCGCAAGCTCGGCCTCGTCGGTCGCAATACCGGCAGCCCGATAGCGCTCACGGCGCTCTGTTACCACCGGCGGCAGGGCATCGGCGGGAGCGTCATCGAGTAGACGCCCCGCCTCGGCACGGCTGATGCCCGGACGCGCCAACATGGGGTTGGCAGCCACGCCGGCGACGGCATCGTCATTGAGCGCACGGAAAAGCTCTGACATAAACCATGTCTGATACCCTTGCGGATAGTCGCTCCAGGTGCCACCGAGCACAATGAGCTCTATCTTGTCGGTCGCATGCCCCATCTGCGAAAGCGCCGTCAAACGGGCACTCACCTGCAGATACGGGTCAAAGCAATTTTGCTCCGCACGGGCGCATGCCGGCTCGGCGTGCAGATAGCTCTTGGGCATGCGCAGGTCGTTGGGGCAAAACAGGCAATCGCCCGAGCACGGCCAGGGCTTGGTGATGACGGTAATGGTCGCCACGCCCGAAGCCGTGCGGCGCGGCTTCATACGCAGCACCTGCAGCAGTTGACGTTCCAGATCGGAATCGACATTCCACGCAGCCCACCGAGCCGGCTCCTCACGTTTAACCCGCTGGTAAAACGGCAGCAGGCGGCGCTTGGCCAAATCGCGTTTGTCGGCACCCTCGCGGCGCGCCTCGGCATGTATCAATTTGACGAGCTCTTTGT
>URZB01000124.1 GCA_900552295.1 uncultured Collinsella sp. | reverse complement strand
GTCTGCTGGCGGGGGAGACCCTCGCCTTTGCCTCGGACGCCGGCATGCCGAGCGTGTCCGATCCCGGCCAGGCGCTGGTCGAGGCGGCGCGTGAGGCCGATTTGCCCGTCGAAGTTATTCCCGGGCCCTCTGCTTGCGTCACGGCGCTTGTTTCGTCCGGCATTCCCTGCGAGCATTTTTTCTTCGAGGGCTTTTTGGGCCGAAAGCACGGCGACCGTGTGCGCCGTTTGCAGCGCCTTGCCGTGGTGCCCGGCGCACTCATCTTCTACGAGTCTCCACATCGCATCGTGGCGACGCTCGAGGCCGTGGCGGAGGTCTTTCCCCAGCGTGAGGTTGCCGTCTGCCGCGAACTCACCAAGCTGCACGAGGAGGTCTTGCGCGGGCCCGCTGACCAGCTTGCCGAGGAGCTGCGTGCTCGCGGCGAGGTAAAGGGCGAGATTGCGCTGGTCATCGCGCCGCCGAGCGAGGATGAGGAGGCCGGCATCGCGCCGGTTGGCGCTGCGGTAGCGGATCCCGACGAGGCCCTGCGCGAGGATATCCGCACCGCGCTCGAGGAGGGGGAGCCCGCCTCTGCAGTGGCCAAGCGCCTGTCTCAGAAGTATTCGCGCCGCAAGCGCGATGTCTATGCCATGGTGCTCGATATGCAATAGATGGAGGATATCCAGCCCTTGCGCTAGAATCATCCCCTGTATGCAACGTTTTTCTGGAGGACAAACCCCATGGATCAAAGCAAGCCTTCGTTCTTTATCACGACGCCCATCTACTACGTCAACGCCGATCCGCACCTGGGCACGGCTTATTCCACCATCATCGCCGACGTTCAGGCCCGTTATCGTCGCTCCGCCGGCTATAACGTCAAGTTCCTGACCGGCATGGACGAGCACGGCGAGAAGGTCGCCGAGGCCGCAGCCAAGCACAACATGACGCCGCAGGAGTGGACCGACAGCCAGGCTCCGCACTTCAAGGAGCTTTGGAGCAAGCTCGAGATCTCCAACGACGACTTCATCCGCACCACCGAGCCGCGCCAGCACCATGCCGTGCAGTACCTGTGGGAGCGCATGAAGGAGTCCGGCTACCTGTATAAGGGCAGCTACGATGGCTGGTACTGTGTGCCCGACGAGACCTACTTCACCGATACGCAGGTCCAGAAGGGCGACGAGGAGTACGGCAGCGTCGGCCAGCACCTGTGCCCCGACTGCCACCGTCCGCTTGAGCGCGTGCAGGAGGAGTCCTACTTCTTTAAGCTTTCCGCCTTCCAGGACAAGCTGCTCAAGCTCTATGACGAGCACCCCGACTTTGTCGAGCCTGCGTTCCGTATGAATGAGGTACGCAGCTTTGTCGAGGGCGGCCTTAATGACCTTTCCGTGAGCCGTACGAGCTTTGACTGGGGCATCCAGGTCCCGTTTGACGAGGGTCACGTGACCTACGTGTGGTTCGATGCGCTGCTCAACTATATGACGGCCGTCGGCTACGGTGTCGACACCGATGAGGCGCGTGCCGAGCTGGCCTATCGCTGGCCCGCGCAGTTCCACATCGTGGGTAAGGACATCATCCGCTTCCACTGCGTCATTTGGCCCGCCATGCTCATGGCCATTGGCGAGGCCCTGCCCGAGCACGTCTTTGCCCACGGCTTCCTGACCGTGCGCAATGCCGAGACTGGCAAGGCCGAGAAGATGTCCAAGAGCCGCGGCAACGCCATCGCTCCGCAGGACGTTATCGACATGCTGGGCGTCGAGGGCTATCGCTACTACTTCATGACCGACGTCGTCCCCGGTACCGACGGCGCCATCAGCTTCGACCGCATGGAGCAGGTCTACAACGCCGACCTGGCCAACAGCTGGGGCAACCTTATCTCGCGTTCGCTCAACATGAGCGGCAAGTACTTTGACGGTTGCGCGCCCGCCAAGCCCGCATCGTTCGATGCGTTCGACAACCCGTTGGCAAAGATTGCCGATGGCCTGGTCGATCGCTACATGGCCAAGATGGACGTGCTCGATTATGGTGGAGCTAAGGACGAGGTCATGGAGCTCATCCATGCCGCCAACCACTACATCGAGGACTCCGAGCCCTGGGCGCTTGCCAAGGACGAGGCCAAGGCTGACGAGCTGGCGTTTGTGATCTACAACCTGCTCGAGGCCATCCGCATTGCCGCTCACCTGCTGATGCCGCTCATGCCCCAGACTTCTGCCGAGGCCCTGCGCCGCCTGTCCTGCGAGGACGAGGTCGCGAGCGACGACCTCAAGGGCATTTGCGCTTGGGGCCTGCTTGCCGGTGGTCAGCCCGTCGAGAAGGGCGAGCCGCTGTTCCCGCGTCTGGGCTAAGCCGCTGCGCGCCATATCGGCAATTTGCTGTTTAGCTGTAAGGGCATGGCCGCAACGGTCCATGCCCTTTTGCTTTACGATGCAGCCACCATGTTAAGGAGGCAACCATGACAACTTCGCCTTTGGCAAACCCCACGGCAACTAGGGAGCTGCTAGAGGAGTTTGGCCTTGCGACCAAGCATCGCCTGGGCCAGAACTTCCTGATCGACAACCATGTGATCGAACGCATCTGTGAGCTCGCTGAGCTTGCGGGCGATGAGCGCGTGCTCGAGGTCGGCCCGGGTTGCGGCACGCTGACGTTGGCCCTGCTGCAGGAGGCGGCGTGCGTTACGTCGATTGAGGCAGATCCCGAGCTCGAGCCGGTGCTCGATGCTCACGCCGCTGACTATGCCAACTTCCGCTTTATCATGGGCGACGCGCTCAAAGTGACGCCGGAGCAGATTGAGCAGGCCGCCGGTGGTGAACCCACGGTGTTTGTCGCGAACTTGCCCTATAACGTGGCGGCGACAATCATCCTGCAGTTCTTCCAGACGATGCCCGCGCTCAAGCGCGCCGTCGTCATGGTGCAAAAGGAGGTTGCCGATCGTATTGCCGCAACGCCGGGCAACAAGACCTATGGCGGCTACACGACAAAGCTCGGCCTGTATGCGCAGGTTACGGGTCGCTTTGAGGTGCCGCCGCGTTGCTTTATGCCGGCGCCGCACGTGGACTCGGCCGTCGTGCGTATCGACCGTGTTGACGGCGTGGTGCCCGAAGGACTCGACCGCGAGTTTGTGGCCCGCTTGATTGATGCTGCATTTGCTCAGCGTCGCAAGACCATTCGCAACTCCATGAGCGCCAACGGCTTTGCCAAGGACGTGCTCGATGCCGCCTTTGAGGCTTGCGGTATCGCATCCACCACGCGCGCCGAAACGCTTGATGTTGCCGACTTTGTCCGCCTGGCCCAGGAGCTAATCCATGACGCTTAATGCCGAACGCGTGACGTTTACCAAGAAAAAGAAGACGGTCGCCTGCCCCGTGCCCTTGGCGCCGCTTGCCGACACGCATGCGCATCTGCTTTCGTTTTGGGGCAAAGAAGTGCCCGAGACGCTCGTGCGCGCCAAAGCCGCGGGCGTCGACCTGTTGGTGACGATGTTCGACCCCATCGCTGACAAACGCAGCGTGACGGACTATAGCGACTGGCTCGTGCGCGAAATTCTGCCGATGCAGGATATCCCTCAGATCAAGTATCTTGCCGGCGTGCATCCGTATGGTGCGCCGGACTATACCGACGACGTTCACGCGCAGGTCGTTGCCGCACTCGATGACCCCTTATGCGCCGGTATTGGCGAAATCGGCCTGGACTACCATATGGACTATGACGACGATATCGCGCCGGCACCCCATAACGTGCAGATTGACTGCATGGCGCGTCAGCTCGAGCTTGCCGTGTGCCGTAACGTGCCGGTGGAGCTGCATCTGCGCCACGAGGACACGGACCATGAGCGCACCTCGCACGTTGATGCGTACAACGTGCTTCGTGAGGTGGGCGTGCCCCAGGCCGGTTGTGTGCTGCACTGCTTTGGCGAGGACCGCGCCACGATGGAGCGCTTTGTGGAGCTGGGCTGCTATATCGCCTATGGTGGTGCGGCCACCTTTAAGCGCAACGACGACGTGCGCGAGGCATTTGCGGCAACCCCACTCGATCGAATTTTGTTCGAGACGGATTGCCCGTATATGGCTCCGGAGCCCATCCGCGGTCTTGAATGCGAGCCCGCAATGATCTCCATTACGGCAAACGCGCTGGTTAACGACCGTGTCGATCGTACCGGCGAGGATGCTGAGGCAATCGCGCAAGCCGCTTGGGAAAATGCCTGCAAACTTTTTCAAAAATAGTTCTTGCGTTCGCGGTGGCGCTCCGTTATTCTAATTCCTGCACGCGGGCGTGGCGGAATTGGCAGACGCGTACGGTTCAGGTCCGTATGGGGGCAACCCCATGAAGGTTCAAGTCCTTTCGCCCGCACCATTGAATGAAAGAGCTCCCAGCAATGGGAGCTTTTTTGCTATGGGCCGTTTTGGCAGATTTGACATATCGATTTCGCGCGGTAGATGTCCCTGTGGTCAAAAAGTGGTAAAGATGAGTACTGACATGAAAATAGAGACATTTCATGAAGCCATTTTTGCTCATTTTGCGCAACAGATGTACGCTAATTTGGCTCAACCTTGAGACAAAATGAAGTAATTTCGATAGACCTCGGGTTCAACGAGGCGATTTTGACCCAAATACGCTGTTACTAAACTGGTAACAGTACTCATATTTGGCCTTTTTTGACCACGGGTCCTCTTGTTGATGTCACGCTGTTGCTTCGTGCGGGTATCCTAATGCCAACGTGTGCCTATCAGAGGAGAGACCATGCTGTTGTCCGGTATCATCGCCGCCCTTACCAGCCTTTTGATTCCCATCATCATTCTGTTGCTGCTGCTTCCCAACGCCTGCTATGTCGTTGAACAGCAACATGCCGTGATCATCGAGCGTCTGGGCAAGTTTAACCGCATCGTCAACGCGGGCTTCCACATGAAGGTGCCCGTGATCGACCGCAAGGCCGCCACGGTGAGTCTGCGCACCATGAAAAACGGTTTTGGCATCGACGTTAAGACCCAGGATAACGTGACCATCGGCCTTGAGGTCTCTGCTCAGTACCACGTGAGCTATGACATGGGCGCCGGCCCGGCAGATTCGGGTATCTACAAGAGCTACTACATGCTGCAGGAGCCCGTCGACCAGATGCGTGACTTCATCACCGACGCCCTGCGCTCTTCGATCCCCGTCTACACACTCGATGAGGTCTTTGCCAAGAAGGATGACATCGCCAAGGATGTCAACGCTACCGTTTCCGAGCAGATGGCCGCCTACGGCTTCACCCTCGTGTCGACGCTCATCACCAAAATCGCACTGCCGACCGAGGTTGAGAACTCCATGAACGACATCAACGCCGCCCAGCGCAAGCGCGCTGCGGCACAGG
>URZB01000123.1 GCA_900552295.1 uncultured Collinsella sp. | reverse complement strand
GATGTAGCTCCGTCTCGTGGGCTCGGAGATGTGTATAAGAGACAGGCTCAATGCCATGGATCCCATGACTGGCCACTTGGTTATGGATCGTTGGGACGAGGTTTACAACGGCGTTGTCGTGACCGAGCTGTAGGAGCTTGTGCAGCGGCCTCGGCATCGGTTGCTAGCTCATGTCGACGACAGGTGCAGTAGCATTATGCCCGGTCGCGACGCCGACTTTGTCGTGTTCAATCCCGACCTTACCCTGGTCGAGACGTATGTGGGTGGCAACAGCGTCGGTAACGCGTTTACCGAGTAGCCGCTAAAGAAACGATCCGAGAGGGGATTTAGATGATTTATGGTGCACTGGGCGATATCGAGGAGTCTCGCGGAATGCTCAAGGGCCTCGACGTGCTGATTGACTGGCTCGAGGAGAACGATCCGGCGGAGCTCGAGGTCGGTAGCCATCCGATTCTGGGCGATAAGGTCTTTGCGAACGTCATGGCTCCCACGACACGTCCCGAGGCCGAGGCTCACTATGAGACGCATCAGCGCTATCACGACCTGCAGATCGATGTCGAGGGTCGCGAGGCCTTTAAGGTCGCCACGGGCAGCCTGACGCTGGTCCAGGAGTTTGACGAGAAGGACGACTACGATCTGGTCGATTCCGACGCTTCGATCGCCGGCGATCTTGCCGACGGCAAGTTCGCGCTGTTCGTTGCCGGCGAGCCTCACATGCCCACGCTCGAGTTCCCGGGCGATGGCGCACAGCCGGTCAAGAAGATCTGCTTTAAGCTGCTTGCAGATGCTTACTGGGAGGAGTAGCGCGCTGCTCGGCTGAGTTGTTCGTCTGATGGCGTGATTCCATTGAGGAGCGCGCTTGAGCCCCGTTAATCGCGGTTCCCCGTTTGGGAGGCCGCGGTTGGCGGGGCTTTTTGTTGAGTAGAGGAGTTGTCGACAGCGTTGTGCTTGGATTGGCGGATGTGCGTCCGAAATCGGCAACAAAAAAGCCGCCCGAAGGCGGCTATCTTGTGCAATGGAGCCAGCGACCGGGCTCGAACCGGTGACCCCCGCTTTACGAGAGCGGTGCTCTACCAACTGAGCTACGCTGGCGGCCATGTGGTGACGCAACTGAGGCGTCAACGGCTGTCTATGATACGGGACATCGTAAATCCGCGCAAGTGTTCTGACGGCTTTTCTCACTTTAAATGCACTAATATTAAAGACGCGATGTCTTGCTCTTACGGATCTCAAACAGAATGGGGCTGCCATGGCTCAACCCAGGATCCTTCTTACACGTATCGATGACCGGTTTATTTACGGGCAAGACGTTGAGCTATGGAACGAAGCCGTGGGTTCCAACCTTGTCCTAATCGTCAACGATGAGATCGCGGTGGATTCGCGCAAGTGGGCGCCTATGAGGGTCGCGGCGCCAGAAGGTGTGTGGACACGGTTTTTCTCGGTGAAAAAGGCCATCGACATCATTCATACCGCAACGCCGCGTCAATGGATTCTGGTCATGGTGGCCTCACCCGCCGATGCGCTCGCGCTGGTTAAGGGTGGTGTGCCGATCACCAAGATCAGCATTGGTCATATGCAGGCAGGGGAGGGTAAACGTCCCGTTACACCCGCAGTTGCCGTAGACGACGAGGACGTCGCCGCCCTCAAAGAGCTGCAAGAACTCGGCATAGAGCTAGAAATCCGCTACCTCCCCAGCTCCGATCCCGACCCCATCGACAATCTGCTCAACTGATCCCTTGGGGACGGAGGAAAACGGATCATTTTGCCCTCGCGAGGGATGCGCGCGATGCCGCCTGTCAAAAACTATGCCCATTTACTACGTTTGATTGCCTATCGCCGAGCACGCCGAATTTGAGAATAACAAAACCGCAGGTAGACGGCTTGCGATTTTCGCAAAAACCGGCGCATGGTCGAGCATCCCTGGCTAAACGTAGTAAATGGGCATAGTTTTGATATGCCACTCATATAGTAACAGCGAAATTGAGCCCTAGGGATGAAAAGCGCCCGCCGGCGGTGGTGCCGGCGGGCGCTGCTGTGCGATATGTCGCGTAGTGGAATTAGTGCCTCATAAAGTGATACTCGATCACATTGCTGTAGGGGTGACCCGGGCCCACGATGCCCTGCGGGAACAGCGGCTGGTGCGGCGTGTCGGGGTACATCTCGGCCTCGAGAGCAAAGCCGGCACCCCAACCGTAGTTGGCATCGTCCTTGGCGTGCTCGTCACCCAACCAATTGCCGGTGTAGAGCTGCACGCCCGGGGCGGTGGTGTAGTAGTCCAGCTCGCGGCCGGTCCACATCTCCTCGACATGAAGGGCGCGACGCAGGTTGCGGCCGTACTGATAGCCATCGATGCACAGGCAGTGATCATAGCCACGGGCCTGCTTGATCTGCGGGTCGTCGGTCTCCATGCCGGGTGCGACGGGGCGCAGCTCGCGAAAGTCAAACGGTGTTCCCTCGACCGGAGCGATTTCGCCGGTGGGAATGTTCTGGTCATCAATGGGCAGGTAGTGGGCGGCGTTGGCGACAAAGAAATGTTCGCAGTCCATGCCGGCGTTATGGCCGGCAAGGTTAAAGTATGTGTGGTTGGTCATGGACACGTAGGTGGCGCGGTCGCTCTCACAACCATACTCGATGCGGAAGACACCGGTGCGCGTAACGGTAAACACAGCCGTAAAGGTTCGGTTGCCGGGCAGGCCCAGCTCACCGTCCTCAAGCGAGGTGGTCATGCGCACGGCATTGTGGACCTCGTCGAGCTCAACGTCCCACACGCGCTTGTGCAGGCCGTGCTCAAGGTCGCTGTGCAGGTTGTTGACGCCCTCGTTGGCCGGCATATGCCAGTCCGTGCCGGCGATGGTGATCGTGGCGCCCGCAGTGCGGTTGGCCACGGGGCCGATGGTCGCGCCAAAGCAGGCGGGGTTGTCAAAGTAATCCTCGAGCTTATCGAAGCCCAGCACCACATCGCGCACGTTGCCGGGGATGTCGGGCACGTCGATGCCCAGCACGGTGGCGCCAAAGTCCATAATGCGAACGCAGATCTCGGGCCCGTTGAGGGTGTAACGATGAACGGGGGTACCGCACGGCGCGGTGCCGAAAAGCTCGGAAGTGATCATTTGGTTCCTAACATCGAGGTATTTCCGACAAACTGTAGCGCGAACAGGCGAGATTATCACTACACCCCACTAAAGCAGGGGGTATTTTTCTCAAAAAAGTGATGATTGAGCTGTACGGGCGTTCATTTTTGACACGCACGGGTCTGATACAATTTGTTCGTTACTGTTTGAATGATATGCACGCATAGAACGGCGAGGATTCATCGTGATTAAGGCAGAGCGACAGGATAGGGTTCGTCAGCTGCTCGAGGAGCAGGGCACGGTCTCGGTCAAGGAGATTTCGGATGCACTGGGTGTCTCGGATATGACGATCCGCCGCGATCTCGAGGAGCTTGCGAGCCTGGGCGAGATCGAGCGCGTGCACGGTGGAGCCCGCAGTGCGCAGGGCCGTCCACATGCTATGTTGCGCCATGAGTATTCGCACAGCGAAAAGCGCACCAAGCATGCCGAGGAAAAGTTGCAGATCGCGCGCCGCGCCGTGGAGCTCATCGAGGAGGGCTCGACCATCTTTTTGGGTACGGGCACCACGGTTGAGCAGATGGCCTCGATGCTGCCGGCATTTCGTCTGCGCATCGTGACCAATTCGCTTTCGGTGTTTAACCTGCTCGAGGCGCGCGAGGACTGCGACCTGTGCCTAGTGGGCGGCATGTACCGTCGCCGTACCGCCGCTTTTGTGGGACCAACGGCCGAGGATACCCTGCGTGCGCTGGGTATCGACGCGGCGTTTATCGGCGCCAACGGCATTCTGGATGGCGACGTGTCTACGTCTAATATGGATGAGGGTCGTATCCAGCAGCTCGCCTTTAGCAAGGCCGACTCGCGCTATCTGATCGCCGACTCCAGTAAGATCGGCAAGCGCGACTTCTACACCTTCTGCCGCCTGGACAGTTTGGACGCCGTGGTGTGCGAGCCGAGTATCGCCGCCGAGGATCGTGTCGCCATCGAGGAGCATACGCAGGTCATCTGCTAGCTTAGGTATTACAGATCTAGATATTTCGAGCCGGGTGCCCCCCGTTCATCTCAATCTGTAACAATTGGGGCCGAAAATCCCTGCTAGATGTTACAGATCGAGACAAACGGCCTGCTCGGGCCGAGCCAAAAAAATCGGCCGCATGCGAACCCATGGAGGGATTCGTATGCGGCCGACAGGGGGTATGCGGCAAAAGTTAGGCCATGAGCAGGCCGGTCTCCGCGACGTTCTTGTACCAGTACGCGCTTGCCTTGGGATAGCGCTTCTGGGTCTCAAAGTCGATGTAGAACAGGCCGTAGCGCTTGTTGTAGCCGTTGGTCCAGGAGAACTGGTCCTGCAGCGACCACACAAAGTAACCGTCGACGTTTACGCCGCCGTCGATTGCCTTGAGGATCCATGCGAGATGCTGACGCATGTAGTCGATGCGAGGGGCGTCGTCGATAAAGCCGTCCTCGAAGTCGTCCTTATAGCCCATGCCGTTCTCGGTGATGTAGATCTTCTTGTAGTTGGGGTAATCGTTCTTAATGCGGAGCAGTAGGTCGTACAGGCCCTCGGGATAGATGATCCAGTCCCAATCGGTGGTGGGTACGCCTTCGCGCACGCATGACTCGCCCACGCCCTTGAGGAACCAGCGCGAGGAGCCCTTGTCGCCGGTGCCATTGTGGTTGATGTTGTTTTCGCCCTCGGCGGCACGCAGGAACTGGCACTTGTAGGTGTTGACGCCCAGGCAATCGTTGTAGGGGAGCGCGGCGGTCAGCGCGGCGATGTCCTCGTCGCGGACGTCGAGCCCGCCGCCGGCGATATGGGCCAGCTTGGTCGCAGCCTCCATGGTGTCGGCTGCATAGTGGCCGCGGAAGGTGGCGTCGAGTACCCAGCGGTTGTTGATGACGTCGGCCATGCGAGCTGCCTCGCAGTCGGCAGCGCTGTTGGGATCGAGGGGATACTTGGGCTCTAGGTTCTGGACAATGCCGATCTCGCCCTCAAAGCCGCCCTCATGGAAGGCGACGACAGCCTTGGCGTGGGCCACCATCATGTTGTGCATAAGCTGGAAGGCCTTGTCCAGACGATACTTCTCGCCGTGCGGCCAGTTGCCGACGATAAAGCTGCCCTCGGCGGTCGCGGGAATCTCGTTAAAGGTAAACCAGTGCTTGACCTCGGTGAACTCGGCAAAGCAGAACTTGGCGTACTCGACAAACTGTCTCTTATACACATCTCCGAGCCCACGAGACGGAGCTACATCTCGT
>URZB01000122.1 GCA_900552295.1 uncultured Collinsella sp. | reverse complement strand
TTTCAAGCAGAAGACGGCATACGAGATGTAGCTCCGTCTCGTGGGCTCGGCGGCATACCAGGCCTCAAAGGTGGCCGGATCGCTCAGGCGATAGTCGGCCGAGAGGTCAATGCAGGAAACTCCCGCGGCAAGCAGGGCGGGCACCCGTGCCATGGCAGCCGTGTGCGGCACGGCCAAAAAGACCGCATCGCAGTTCTTGAGCTCGGGGGCGTCATGCGTCGTGAAGACAAGATCGCTTACGCCGGTGAAGCTCGGGTACACCGCAGACAACGGCTGGCCGGCATCGGCGTTGGACGTGATGGCAACAAGTTCAAACTCGGGATGGCCGAGCACGAGGCGAATGAGCTCGGCGCCGGCATATCCAGCCGCACCGACGATTCCAACCTTTAAAGACATATCAGACTCCTTGCCCGCACAGTTATGCACCAATACGTATCTCGCAGCCGTCGTTATGAAGTGGGTTGAAACTTTATCACCAAAAGATGCATATATACGCAAATCTTTTACATATTCATGCATTGAAACAGTCCCGACACATTCACTCGAAGGAATTGACAAATGAATACGGGCCCCACATTGCCCAATGCACCTTACGGTGACGTTGCAATGTGGGGCCCGCTACATGCGACAATTTGAATTGTCGAAGCTTGCTGAGAGACTCGTTTAGAGCTCGACCGGCACCCATTCGTCATGGTTGCAGATGAAAGTCTCCGGCTCCTCGACGCTAAAGAAGACGAGCATGGGGTCGTTGGGCCCCTCATAATGCTCGCCCAAGCGCTCCAGGTGCTTCCAGCCTGCCTCGCGCATATCGGAAGCGGCCTGGTCATCCAGACCCGCACGCCCGCGCAAGATGAGCCAGCCATGGCCCGGCCACCAACTCGTGGCCTCAAAGCGTTGATTTTGCAGCAGCTCTTGCCACACGTCTTTGGTGCGCGCCGTTACAAACCACAGCTTGCCGTCCTGGATCTGCGCAAACGAAAACGGACGCACATGCGGCTGTCCGTCAACGCTCGTCGCCAAATACCATGCCGGTACCGACGTCAGATACTCCAACACCGTATTCAATCCGTCCATGTGTCCCCCTGTCACTAGTCTTTTTGGGTCGGGGCTGTTTTAGCTACCCTATGGTTAAAGCTCCAGGCGCTCTTCGCTGCCGTCGATATCACAGAAGCGGGCGGCGATATTGCGCACCGAGAAGAACGCAAGGCGACCGTCGTTGGCGCTCTCGTGATCTTCGCCGATGCCCACCATGTGCTTAAAGCCGGCTTGGCGCACCCGGTCACTCACGACCGCGTCGTCCTCGAGCGCGGCCTCGCCAGTTAATACGATCCAGCACTCCCCCGGTTTCCAACCCGAAACCTCAAACTTGGGGTTCGCGCTAAGCTCGGCCCACACATCCTTATCGCGCGAGGTGCAAAACCACAGCTTGCCATCATCGACCATGGCAAACGAGAACGGCCTCACGCGCGGCTGATGTCCGTCCGTCACGTCGATCGTGGCGAGATACCACGCCGGAATACGCCTAAGATACGAACAGGCGCGCTCGAGCTGCGCCGTGCGGTCGTTATCGGTCATAGGGACCCCTTTCCTGCGCTCGAATCGCGCCTAAACAAGTTGAAGATTGATGACGATGACGCAGATGAGCAGCAACGCCGTCACCACCGCCGCCAGCGCATCGCCGCGGCCAAATGCAAGCGCATGCAGACGTGTGCGGCCCTGCTCGCCATGATAGCAACGGGCATCCATGGCGGCAGACAACGTCTCGGCATGACGGAACACGCCCGTGAACAGCGGAATCGCCACACTGCCGAGCATACGCACGCCGCCGAGCGGGCCTCCCGTCACGCGCGCACCGCGGCTCGCCTGCGCGTCGGCCGTCTGCTTCATCTCGGTGGCAAACTGCGGCATAAAGCGCAGCGCGATACCCATAATCATGCCGAGCTCGTGCGCAGGAAGTCCCACACGCGCAAACGGCGCGAGCAGGCGCTCAAAGCCCGCGGTGAGGTCGAGCGTCGGTGTGGTGAGCGTGATAGCGCTCATGCCGGCCATCATCAAGGTCAGGCGGCACGCCATAAAGGCGGCGGAATGCAGCGAGCCCTCGCTTATCTGCAAAAAGCCGAGCTGCCACAGAATGCGCCCGCTCTGGTCGGAAAACAGGTTGAGCACCGCGACCACCGCGACGATCGCCAGCAGCGGTGCCATCGATGACAGGACGCGACGAGCCGGCACCCGGGACACGGTATAGATCAGGATAACGAAGATTGCGACCGGGACCAGTCCGCGGAAGCTGCTGACCGTGAGCGTCGTGATCAGAAACACAAAGCCCAAGAGCAACTTAGTTCGCGGGTCCAGGCGGTGAATTGCACTATCGCCGGGATAGTAGCTGCCAAACGAAAACGCCTCCATTAGCAGCCCTCCTCTCGCGCGACCGTCTTGGATTTAGCAATGTCCGCGACGTTAGAAGGACCGTCCGAGCGACCGATTAGCAGGTCCACCAACTCGTCTGTCAGCGACTCAACCGTATAGAGGCCGTCAAAGCGCAGTGGCACATCTGCCTTCGCAAGCGCCATCGCCATGCGCTGGGCAGCGGGAACACCCAAGCCGATCGATTTAAGCTCATCCGCTTGCGCAAAAACTTGAGCGGGCGTGCCCTCGGCAAACACCGTGCCCTCGTTCATCACAACGATGCGGTCGCAGCAATTGGCTAGGTCATCCATACTGTGTGAGACCATGACGACGGTCAGGCCCCCATGGTGAAGTCGATCGATGAGCTCCAGGAAATCACTGCGCGCCGCCGGATCGAGCCCCGCCATGGGCTCATCGAGCACCAGGACCTCGGGCTCCATGGCAAGCACGCCGGCAAACGCCACGCGCCGCTGCTGCCCGCCCGAGAGCTCAAAGGGGCTCTTATCGCCCACCGTGGCCAGGTCGAGGCCCACGCGCGCGAGCGATGACTCAACGCGGCGGGCAACCTCGGCCTGCGACAAGCCAAGGTTACGCGGACCAAATGCCACGTCCTGTGTCACGGTCTCGGCAAACAGCTGACGCTCGGGATATTGAAACACCACGCCGACCTTTGCCTTAACCGCGGCGGCGTCTTTCTTGCTTGATAGGTCGAGCCCCAGCGCGTAAACGCTCCCCTCCTGCGGGCGGATTAATCCGTTGAGGTGCTGGACCAGTGTGGATTTACCCGAACCGGTATGGCCTGCTAGCCCCAGGAACTCGCCGCGGCGCACCGTCAAAGACACGTCGCGCAGTGCCCACGGACTGCTAGGGTCGTTTCCCCAAAGAGCCTGTTTGTTCGATTTGCCCGCAGCGGCCGAGCGCTTATGCCAGCGACGGCGCTCGCGGGCGCTCAGCGAATAGCTATACGAAAGGTGCGAAATCTCGATGACGGGCTCCAGCGCGTCTGCGCCATCGATTGCAGAGGAGACGTTGTCGGGGATACGAGAATCGGATGCGAAAGGCCGCCCGGCGATGCCTGTCCCACTCCGCTTGGTATAAGCCTGCGCTATATCGGCGACCATATCCGCCTCGCGCACCCGTGCGCAAATGGGCACGCCCTTCGCGCGAAGCGCCCTGCCAAGACAGCACGATGCCGGCATATCCAGGTTCAGCCGCGCGAGTTCGTCCGCCCGCGTCAAGATCTCCTCGGGCGTACCGAGCATGGCAACACGGCCCGTCTGGAAGACAGCAACGCGATCGGCCTCAGCGGCCTCTTCCATAAAGTGCGTAATCATCACGATGGTCATGCCGCGTTCGTGCAGCGCGTGACAGGCCTTCATAAGGCCCTTGCGCCCGCGCGGATCGAGCATCGAGGAGGCCTCATCCAAGATGAGCACGCGCGGCTCCATGGCGAGCACGCCGGCAAGCGCCACGCGCTGCTTTTGTCCGCCCGAAAGAGCGTGGGTCTCGTGGCGCTTAAAGCCCACCAGACCCACGGCCTTCAGCGCCTCGCGCACGCGCTGCGCAATCTGGGCCGATTCGACCCCTAAGTTCTCGGGACCAAACGCAACATCGTCCTCGACAAGCGTCGCCACCAGCTGATCATCCGGGTTCTGGAACACCATGCCCGCAGTCGAACGGATGTCGTAGACCAGCTCGGGATCGGACGCGTCCATGCCGTTGACGCACACCGTTCCCGCATCGGGCTGCAGCAGCGCGTTCAAATGCTTGGCAAACGTAGACTTGCCCGACCCGTTTCCGCCGAGGATGCAGAAAAACTCGCCATCCTCGATGTTCAGATCGATGCCATCGAGCGCCGGTGCAACACCGTCATAGCTAAAGGAAACGCCCCGACACTCAATCATGCGCGACCTTTGACCTGGTCCTTCTTGGGCGTGATGAGATTAGAGACCGCCTTGTACACTGCAAGCGTCAATACCGAGTTAAGCACGGTCTTGATAAGGTTGAACGGCAGAACAGCAGGAAGCATGAGTGGCAAAATCACATCGGCCGAGCCATACCAGAACCAAACGCCGATGGTCAGGTTTGCGACCATAGACAACGCCGTAGCGGCAATAACGCCCAGCGCCAGGCCAATCACGGCGCCCTTATAGGTATGCATCTTCTGGTAGACGATAGCCGCAGGCAGAATATAGCCCAGCGTGGCAACCAAGTTCATAAGCGCACCGACCCAATCGCCCGTGGTAAGCGCATGGATAACGATCGCCATAGCGGCAACAGCGGTGCCGGCACCAGGGCCATACGCAAATCCACACACCATCGCCGGCACCAGCGACGGGTCATACGTCAAAAACGGCGCCGAGGGGAGGATGGGCAGCTGCACATACATAAACAGTGCTCCCAAGGCGCACATCAACGCCATGGTAACGAGCTGTTTGGTGCTCCACCTATTCGTGTTCTCAAAATGGATATGCTGCGACTGTTCAGACATAAGATCACCTGCCTCTTTCATCCGGACTCTAACCGTTGGTACTGGGATCTCACCAGTTCAGCCGGCATGCGAACCAACGCACACACGGGTCGCGGACTCATCGGCTCGGCCGCAGGCACGTTTCCTGCGCCACGGTACCCCTTTGGCACCGCCCGATTTACCGCCAGTGGGGAATTTCACCCCGCCCTGAAACAGCAATTGCAAGTGTAGCACGGGCAGGCTTTCGCGCAAGTATGCCAAGGGTAATTTATGGTGGGGATCAGTTGCCGCAACAACCACGTTCTCCGTTCGCTCCAAAGTAGCGCGCCTTTCGCGCAAAGCGCGAAACAGCGAAAGGGACACGTATCCCCATCAACCACATTCTCCGCCCACGCCGACCTCAAGGCCGTAAACGCAGGGGATCCGGGGGCGTGACGGGGTCTCTCCCCGGAACATTCCGCACTGATATCTTCTGTATTGAAGACGTCGATGATGCACCCGTATACCATTGACGTCGACACCATC
>URZB01000121.1 GCA_900552295.1 uncultured Collinsella sp. | reverse complement strand
GAGATGTAGCTCCGTCTCGTGGGCTCGGAGATGTGTATAAGAGACAGCCATCACGTTTGGCTTGGGTCCTGCCGGTACCGGTAAGACCTATCTGGCCATGGCGCTCGCCGTTGCCGCGCTCAAGCGTCACGAGGTGGGCCGTTTGATCTTGACGCGTCCGGCTGTCGAGGCGGGGGAGAATCTGGGCTTTTTGCCCGGTACCCTTGAGGAAAAGATCGACCCCTACATGCGTCCGCTCTACGACGCCCTTTTTGACATGATGGATCGCGAGCGCACCGATGAGCTCATGGAGCGCGGCGTGATCGAGATCGCCCCGCTTGCCTACATGCGCGGCCGCACGCTGAGTGATGCCTTCGTGGTGCTCGACGAGGCGCAAAATACCACGCCCGAGCAGATGAAGATGTTCCTGACACGCCTTGGGTTCAACTCCAAGTTCGTGATTACCGGCGACCTGAGCCAGCGCGACCTGGTGGGTCGTCGTGGCGGTCTTGCTGACGTTGAGCAGATTTTGGGCCGTGTCGACGATGTCGCATTTTCTCACCTCGAGCGTGCCGACGTGGTGCGCCATGCCCTGGTGGGTCGTATCGTCGAGGCATATGAAGCTTATGATGACGTGCGCGAGCAGCGCCCGCGCGACCGAAAGGAGTCCCGTTGAGTGTATTGATCAGCAACGATGCCGAGCTCGATACGCTGCTCGACGCGCAGGAGGTGGAGCACATCTGCGAGGTTGTGCTTGCCGCCGAGGGCGTTGAACGTGGAGTCGAGATTTCCCTTTCGTATGTCGACGAGGACGAGATGCACGAGCTCAACCACGAGTGGCGCGGTATCGACCGCACCACCGATGTGCTCTCGTTTGAGTGCGATTCGGCCTTTGACGATGACATTCCCGCCGATGAGACGCTCGAGCTCGGCGATATTATCTTGGCCCCGCAGGTTATTGCCCGTCAGGCCCCCGGTTTTGGCAATAGCCCCGCTGACGAGTGCCGTCTGATGCTCGTTCACGGCATGCTGCACCTGCTGGGCTATGACCACATCGAGGACGACGAGGCCGAGGTCATGGAGGCCCGCGAGGACGCCATCCTGCGCGATTTGGCGCTCGAGCGCGGCGAGGACCCCAAGCTAGTCCACGTCGGCCCCATCACCAACCACGCCCACGACTAGGAGCCGTCTATGATTCCCGGATCGAACAAGGACCATCCGTCCTTCTTAAAGTCGTTTTCTTACGCTATGGAGGGCTTCGTCACCGCCGTCAAGACCGAGCGCAACATTAAGGTCATGCTCGTGGCGGGCGTGTGCACCGTCATTGCAGGCTGCATCGTGGGGCTCGACATTGCCGAGTGGGCCACGATTATCATCTGTTGCGGCCTGGTGATCCACGGCGAGCTTTGCAATACCGCCATGGAGGCCATCGTCGACCTGGCGACCCAGGAGCTCCATCCGCTGGCCAAGCGTGCGAAGGACATCGCCGCCGCCTCCGTATACGTTCTTTCCATCACCGCCGCGATTGTGGGCTTGCTGGTATTTGCCCACGCGCTCGGCTTTATTTAGAAAGGGATTCCCATGTCCGACAATATGCAGCCTACCGATGAGATTTTGGACGACGAGTCCCTGGACGCGGTGGATACCGAGGAGCTCGAGGATGTCGATGAGTTCGACCCGTTTGAGGGTATGAGCGACGAGGAACTCGACGCTCTGTGCGACGAGGACGACAACCTCGCGGGCTTTGGCGACGTGGAGCCCGGTTTCCGCAGCGGCTTTGTGGCCCTGGTCGGTCGTCCCAACGCTGGCAAGTCCACGCTGCTTAATGCCTGCTATGGCAAAAAGGTCGCCATCACCTCGCCTGTGGCCCAGACGACCCGCCGCCGCATGCGCGCCGTCGTTAACCGTCCCGGCTACCAGCTGGTCTTTGTCGATACCCCGGGTATCCACAAGCCCAAGGACGGTCTGGGTTCCGAGCTCAACAAGAGTGCGTTGTTCGAGCTGAACGATGTTGACGTCGTCGCGTTTTTGATTGATGCCACCAAGCCCATCGGCAGGGGAGACGCCTGGGTTGCCGAGCGTGTCAGATGCGCTCGTTGCAAGAAGGTCCTGGTGCTTACCAAGGCCGATGAGGCCGACCCCGCACAGGTCATGGAGCAGCTTAAGGCCGCCCACGAGCTCATGGAATATGACGACGAGATCGTGACGTCGTCGGTCAAGAACTTCAACGTCGATGCCTTTATCGAGACCGTTGCGCACTTTTTGCCCGAGGGTCCACGTTGGTTCCCCGAGGACATGGGTACCGACGCTTCCGATGAGACGCTCGTTGCCGAGTTTGTGCGCGAGAAGGTCTTGCGCCGCACCCGTGATGAGATTCCGCACTCCGTTGGCGTGATCTGCGATGCGCTCGAGCAGACCAAGAAGGTGCTGCGCGTGCACGCCACCATTTACGTCGAGCGCGAGGGCCAAAAGGGCATCATCATCGGCAAGGGCGGCGAGATGATCAAGCATATCGGTATCGACGCCCGTCGCGATCTTGAGCGCATCTTTGGCACGCAGGTCTTTTTGGAGCTGGACGTGAAGGTCAAGTCCGGCTGGCGCGACGACGAGGCCCAGATTCGCCGCTTTGGCTATAACGCCGAGGACTAAGGACGCGCGGCGCGCATGGCAGGCTCCCGGACATATCGCACCAAGGTGCTCGTCCTCGATAAGACTAAGCTCAAAGAGACCGACCTGATCTTGACGATGCTTGACGAGCGGGGACGGCAGGTTCGTGCCGTGGCAAAGGGCGCCCGCAAACCCGGCGGACGCCTGGCTGCGCGCTGCGAGCTGTTCTGTACGGTCGATATGCTGCTCGCACATGGACGGTCACTCGACGTGGTTTCTCAGGCCGAGCTTATGGAGGCGCCGCTCGGCGCTGCGCCCGATTACGAGACGACCTGCGCCGCAAGCGCGATCGCCGAGGTCGCGCGCGTGTGCTCGTTCGAGGACGCCGAGGACCCGTTTACCTTTGCCATAACGCAGCGAGCGCTTGCCCTGGTGGGCAGCGGGCTTGATACGGCACATATGGACCTACTTGTGGCGGCATATGTCTTTAAGCTGCTATCGCACGTTGGCTATCGTCCCGATTTTTCGGCCTGTGTGCTGTGCGGAGACCCCATGCTGTCGTATTTTTCAGCCCAGGCGGGCGGTCTCATGTGCGGGTCGTGCGCGTCGAGCGTTCCAGGTGCCGAACTGGTGTCGACCGGTGAGACCGCATGGCTGCGCGCCCTCATGTCCATGACCTTCGATGCGCTTATGGCCGAGAAAATCGACCCGCATACGGCGGCGTTCTTGCTCGGGCTTTCGCATGTGTGGGCGGCGACGCATACCGACCAGCGCCTCCGTGCGATGGAATTCATGTTGGGTCGGTGATGATGCGCAGGCGCGGGCTGCTTGTGGTAACATACCGACCTGTTGGTACCTCGACCTTGGTTGCTCGCTCCACCGGCGGCTTCCCAGTCCGAGGCGAATCGAGTCGCCCGTGGGCGACGTAAAACGAAAGGTGAAACAATGACTGTTTCCAAAGAGCGCAAGGCGGAGCTGACTGCCCAGTTCGGTAACACCCCGGTCGACACCGGCAACCCCAAGGTTCAGGTCGCCATCCTGTCCGAGCGCATCAAGGAGCTGACCGAGCACATGAAGTCCCACCAGAAGGACTTCCACACACGTCGTGGTCTGCTCATGCTCGTCGGCCGTCGTCGTCGTCTTCTCTCCTACATCAAGAAGAACGACATCGTCGAGTACCGTGAGCTCATCAAGGCTCTGGGCATCCGCGACAACATCCAGTAGGATTTGTACATGCTAAGAGCGTCCTGCGCAGCGGGGCGCTCTTTTTGTGTAAGGGCGCGAACAATCACGCTCTGAAGCGTGGCGGGGGCAGGGGGCCCGCGTCACATGAGAAGCCCGCAGGCAAGGGGTCTGCGGGGTAAAGGAGAACAATGACACTCGTATCCAAGACCTTTGAGCTGTACGGCAAGACCTACACCTTTGAGTCGGGCGAGCTTGCCAAGCAGGCCACCGGCGCCTGCCTGGTCAAGCAGGGCGACACCACCATGCTCGACACCGTGGTCGTCTCCAAGGAGCGCAAGAACTACGACTTCTTCCCGCTGACCGTCGACTTCAACGAGAAGATGTACGCCGCCGGCCGCATCCCGGGTGGCTACCTCAAGCGTGAGGGCCGTCCCAGCGAGAAGGCCACGCTCACCGCGCGCATGATCGACCGTCCGATTCGCCCGAGCTTCCCGGATGGCTTCCGCAACGAGGTGCACATCGTCGCTACCTCGCTTGTCGCCGACCAGGTCAACCCCTTTGACGTCATCAACGTCATGGGTGCTTCCCTGGCCATGACGCTCGGCGGCGTGCCCTTCGAGGGCCCGCTTGCCTGTGTGCGCATCGGCCGTAACGTGGAGACCGGCGAGTTTATCGTCAACCCCACCTACGAGGAGCGCGAGAACTCCGATCTGGACCTGGAGCTGGGTGGATCCGCCGACTTCATCTCGATGGTTGAGGCCGGCGCAGAGGAGATCTCCGAGGACGACATGCTCGCCGCCATGAAGTTTGGCCAGGAGGCCCTTGCTGCTTTCTGCCAGGCTCAGGACGAGTTCGTCGCCGAGTGGGAGCAGGTCAACGGCCCCATCGTCAAGAAGGAGTACCCGCTCGATCAGCCCGTCGAGGAGGTCCAGGAGCGCATCTTCGCCCACTACGACGAGATGGCAGCCGCCCTTCGCGATGCCGACAAGCTCTCCCGTATCGGTAAGGTCGAGGCTCTGAAGGAGTCCATCCGCGCCGAGTTCACCGAGGAGGAGCAGGCCGCTTGGGAGCGCGAGATCCCCGTGGCGCTCAAGAAGCTTGAGAAGAAGGCCATGCGCACCATGGTCGTCGAGACCGGCGAGCGCGTCGACGGCCGTGCCGCTTACGAGATCCGTCCCATCATGGTGAAGGACAACTACCTGCCGCTCGTTCACGGCTCCGGCCTGTTCCAGCGCGGCCAGACCCAGGTGCTCTCCGTCCTGTCGCTCGGCATGCTCAACGAGGGCCAGCGTCTGGATACCATAGAGCCCACCGAGGGCAAGCGCTACATGCATCACTACAACTTCCCGCCGTTCTGCACCGGCGAGACCGGCCGCATGGGCAGCCCCAAGCGCCGCGAGATCGGCCACGGCAATCTGGCCGAGCGCGCTCTGCTTCCGGTGCTTCCCGACGAGAACGAGTTCCCCTACGCCATCCGCGTCGTCTCCGAGGTCATGGAGTCCAACGGCTCCTCTTCGATGGCTTCGACCTGCGGTTCTACGCTCGCCCTTATGGACGGCGGCGTGCCCATTAAGCGCCCGGTCTCCGGTATCGCCATGGGCCTGATCCAGGAGGAGGGCAAGACCGTGGTCC
>URZB01000120.1 GCA_900552295.1 uncultured Collinsella sp. | reverse complement strand
CCGTCTCGTGGGCTCGGAGATGTGTATAAGAGACAGGGGTTGCGGCAACTGCAGCAACTGCCTCACACAGTTCGAGGTCGAGGACGTCACCGACATGGCCCGCGCCGCCGTGCAATATGTGGCCACGCGCCCCATGCGCTTTGGCAAGTCGCTGATCGCCGACGTGCTTCACGGCGGCAACACCGAGCGCATTCGCCAGATGCATCTGGACGAGGATCGCGGCTACGGTGAGCTGTCGAGCGAATCGGTCGGGCGCATCAAGGACATCATCGGCCAGCTGTGCGGGCGGGGCTACCTGGCCACCTCGCAGGGCCAGTATCCGGTCGTGGGTCTGGGCCCGCGTGCCGGCGAGGTCGAGGACGAGACGTTCGCCTTTACCGTTAAGCGTCGCGCGTCCAAGCGCAAGGCCTCGGCCCGTGCCCGCCGTGCGGTGGATTTGCTGCGCGAGGAGGCCGAGCTGGATCAGCGACCGCGCGTGGGCGACGACGCCGAGCTGTTTGAGCGCCTACGGGCACTCCGCAAGGAGATCTCGACCGAGCTGGAGATGGCACCGTACATGGTCTTCTCTGACAAGGCCCTGCGCGGCCTGTGCCGTCTACGTCCTCAGACGCGCGACGAGCTTATCCAGGTCAACGGCATCGGCGAGAAAAAGGCCGACGCCTTTGGCGAGCAGTTTATGGCGGCGATAGAAGAGTTTGAATCCGAGCATGCACGGGATGGAGCGTAACGATGGCGACCGATAACAAGACCGACCGTACTGACGTGCCCGCCGTGCCGCTATACCAGCAGGTCATGGACGACCTAAAGGGCGAGATCGCACGCGGCGTGTACGCGGCCGGCTCGCGCATTCCTTCCGAGATGGAGCTCGCGAAGTCTTACGGCGTGGGGCGCATCACCGTGCGCCGTGCCATCGAGGAGCTGTCGCGCGCGGGGTATCTCAACCGCCAGCAGGGGAGGGGCACGTTTGTGTGCGCCCCCAAGCTCAAGCGCAAGATTCGCCAGAAGGGTGACGTCCAGAGCTTTACTGAGGGTTGTGCTGCCAACGACATGGTGCCGGGTGCGCGTCTGGTGTCGCGCACGGTGGTCGCGGCGACGCACGAGGATGCGGCGTTCTTTGGCGTGGAGCCCGGCTGCGAGCTTATCGTGGTCGAGCGCGTGCGCACGGCCGACGGCATCCCCGTCATGCTCGAGAACAACGCCTTTGTGCTTGCCGACCATCCCTACCTGCAGACGCTGGCCGACGAGGACCTCACCGATAACTCAATCTTTGCGCTCGTTGCCGAGCATTCGGGTCGCGCGCCGCTCAAGTCCGACCCCTGCACCGTGGAGATTGCGCTTGCCGATACTCAGACGGCCCCGCTGCTGGAGGTGCCGGTCGGCGAGCCTCTCTTCTATATGGAGGCCTACTTTACCGACGCCGGCGGGCGCCCTCTACTGCTCGGCCGCCAAAAGATCGTGGGCTCGCGCTACGTCTTCGACATCTAACGTCCACAGATAGAACAACATAGAACAAATTTGCTGAGATGACTTCACGGGCGTTGTTACACGTGCTATAAATAGGACAACATAGAACGACAGCAGGTACGAGCTGTCGTCGTTCAAAGCCGCCCCACAAGGAGGAGCATCAGCATGAACGCACATGATCTGGTTCAGGAAATCATCGAGCGCAAGGGCAAGATCGAGAATGTCTTTTGGATCGCTTGTGGCGGTTCGATGATCGACCTGATGCCGGCCAGCGAACTGCTCAAGCGCGAGGCCACCACGTTTACCTCGACGGTCTACACGGCGCGCGAGTTTTGCCTGATGGCTCCCAAGAGCCTTGGCGAGAAGTCGCTCGTTATTGCCTGCAGCCACAGCGGCAACACGCAAGAGGTTGTCGACGGCTGCGAGATGGCGCTGGCCGCCGGTGCCGAGGTCGTTGCCCTCACCGACTGCGAGGGTTCCAAGATCGACAACGGCAAGTGGACTACCTGGGTCTATCCGTGGGGCGAGGGCGTGTCGCAGGCCGAGGTGCCGCAGGGCATCGGCGCTCTGATCGCTGCCGAGTTGCTCGACCAGCAGGAGGGTTACGAGGCGCTCGCCGACATGTACGAAGGCCTTAAGCGGATGGACGCGCTGCTGCCTGCCGCGCGCGAGAAGGTCAACGCCGAGCTGGGCGCCCGCTTTGCCGAGCTCTGCCAGCAGCACAAGTTCTTCTATATCCTGGGCTCCGGCCCCAACTTTAGCCAGACCTATGCCATGGCGATCTGCTCGCTCATGGAGATGCAGTGGCAGCACTGCTGCTACATCCACTCCGGCGAGTATTTCCACGGTCCTTTCGAGGCTACCGAGCCCGGCGTGTTCTACTTTGTGCAGCTCGGATCGGGCGAGTGCCGCCCCATGGAGGAGCGCGCGCTGGCGTTCCTCAACACGCACACTGACACGATTATGGTGCTCGACGCGCTCGAGTACGGCGTGGGTGAAGTGCCTGCCAGCGTGCGTTCGTACCTGGAGCCGATCTTCTTCTACGCGATGAGCTGCGAGCTGCGTGCTGCCCGCGGCAAGGTGTTTGACCACAGCCCCGAGGTTCGTCGCTACATGGGCATCGAGCAGTACTAGGTACCGGGAAAAGTATTCACCTTCGATTCGCAAGGTTGCGGCAGCCGGCGGCCTACTTCGCGTCGTATGCCTCGGCGTCCCACCAGTCGAGCTGGGCGATGTTGTCGCGGATGTGCTGGCAGCTCTTGTGGAAGCCCTCGAGCTCGTGCTCGGACAGGTCGAGCGTGTAGACCTCCTCGACGCCCTCGGCACCGATCACGCACGGCAGGGAGGTAAAGATGCCCTCCTCGCCATACTGGCCGGTCATGAGCGTGGAGGCGGAAAGCACGGCGTGCTCGTTGTGCAGCACGGCGGCGCAGACGCGCGCGGCGGAGTTGGCGACGGCGTACTCGGTGCACTGCTTGCCCTGGTAGGTCACATAGCCGCCCTTGCGTGCGAGCTCCTCGACCTCCATGTGGTCGAAGGCGTACTTGTCAGGGTTCTCGGCCTGAAGCTCGTTGAGGCTCTTGCCGGCGATGGTTGCTGCCTTAAAGGCGGCCAGCTGGCTAAAGCCGTGCTCGCCGATCATGTAGGCGTCAATGGACTTGGGGCTCACGCCGACCTTCTTGGAGATCTCGGTGCGCAGGCGGGCGGAGTCCAGGCCGCAGCCCGAGCCGATGATCTTCTTGGGATCATAGCCGGTCAGGTGCCACAGCTCGGTGCACACGACGTCGCCGGGGTTGGAGATGCTCACAAAGATGCCGTCGAAGCCGGCGTCGACGATGCGCTTGGCAAAGGTGCGGGCGGCGTCGGTGGTAAAGAACAGCTCGCCGTCGCGGTTGCCAGCGGCCAGCGCGACCTTGCCGGCGGCGTTGACGATGACGTCGCAGCAGGCAAGCTCCTCGTAGTGGTCGTAGCAGTTGACGATCTTGGTGTTGTACGGGACAAACGAAAGGGAGTCGCGCAGGTCCTGGACCTCGGACGTCACCTTGGCCTCGTTGATATCGCACAGGTACAGCTCGTCGGCAATGCCCTGCATGAGCAGGCTGTTGGCGACATGTGCTCCTACGTGGCCCTGGCCGACCACACCGATCTTACGCGTCTGGTACATATACGTATCCTTTCGGCCGAGTTTTTCGCGTCGAACCATTGTAGCGTCCTGCTGCCACTTTGCTAGGCTAAAGCGCCATAGATTTTTGGGCATGCTTTAATCTCTACTTTTGGAGTGATTTGGGCCGCTGACGGCATCGCTGGGCGATGTGCTCGCGCGGATGGGGCCGCTCGTTGTACCATAACTGCAACTGACTCGTAAGGAGCATCCATGCCCATTCGCATCCCCGACGCCCTCCCTGCCGCCGCGCAGCTCGAGAGCGAGAACATCTTTGTCATGACCGAGTACCGCGCGCTGCACCAGGACATCCGTCCGCTGCGCGTGCTCATCCTCAACCTCATGCCCACCAAGATCGCTACCGAGACGCAGATCATGCGCAAGCTCTCCAACACGCCGTTGCAGGTGGAGGTAGACCTGCTGCGCACCAAAACGCACGAGGCCACGCACGTGAGCGCCGGCCACCTGGAGACGTTCTATCGCACGTTCGACGACATCCGCGACATCCACTACGACGGCCTGATCATCACGGGCGCGCCGGTGGAGCAGATGCCGTTCGAGGAGGTCGACTACTGGCCCGAGCTCTGCCAGATCATGGATTGGTCCACCACGCACGTGCACTCTACGCTGCACATTTGTTGGGGCGCGCAGGCGGGCCTGTATCACCACTACGGTATTCGGAAGCACGACCTGCCGGCAAAGGCGAGCGGCGTGTTCGAGCATTATCTGGTGAAGCCTCAAAGCCCGCTGGTCCGCGGCTTTGACGACCGTTTCTATGCCGTGCATTCGCGCAACACCGATGTGCGCCGCGAGGACGTGGAGGCCGAGCCGCAGCTTGAGGTTGTGGCCGTGTCAGACGAGGTGGGCCTGTACATCGTCAAATCGACCGACAGCCGTCGCTTCTTTGTTTTTGGCCATCCCGAGTACGATACCGATACGCTGCGCCTGGAGTACGAGCGCGACGTGAAGCGCGGCCTCAACCCTCAGGTGCCGGCGCATTACTTCCCAGGTGACGACCCCTCGGCCGAGCCGCACAACGTCTGGCGCAGCCAGGCTCAGTTGCTCTACACCAACTGGCTCAACTACTACGTCTACCAGACCACGCCCTACGACCTAGCCCGCGCCGGCGAGGAGCACTAGGCTGCGATGGTACTGCTGTAGCCGTGGCTGATATGGCGGCGATTAGGTGCTGATGATGTGGGGTAGCGGCAGGTCGTGAGCGTCGGTGGGAACGCGGTCGACACGCTGCTCGTCAAAGGCGATGCCGATGATTTGGCATTCGGGCGAGAGCATGGGCAGGTAGCGGTCGTAGCAACCGCCGCCGTAGCCCAGGCGCGCGCCGGTTTGGTCGAAGGCCACGAGCGGCACGACGATCATGTCGAGAGCTTCGGCAGGCACGATAGGGAAGTGGTTGCTGTCGATGTCCGTGGCCGCAAAGGCCCGCGTAGGGTGGGCGATAAACGGAGCCGCGGACGCATCGTCGGCGGCAACTGCCCGCATACACATGCGCTGGCCACAAGCTGCGGCATCAATTGCCGAGAGCATGCACGGATAGGCTACGCGCCAGCCGCGCACGGCGGCCGCAGCGGCAAACGCGGCAGGGTCTGCCTCGGAACCCATCGCGGCATAGACGGCAACGGTGCGCGGCGCCGCGGCATCCAAGCGGCCCAGCAGCTCAACCAGCCGCGCACAGATATCAGCAGACTTCGCCGCCCGTACATCCAAATCGAGATCGTCGCGCCGAGCAATCATTGCCCGCCGCAACTCAGCCTTGTCCATCCCAGCCTCCTCTAGCAAACCTGCCAAAAAGGGACAGGTTTATTTTGGCAGGTTTTATCTGGGCAAACGTCGA
>URZB01000119.1 GCA_900552295.1 uncultured Collinsella sp. | reverse complement strand
GAGCCTTATCGTCGGCAGCGTCAGATGTGTATAAGAGACAGATTCTTGAGTCGAGCGCTCCGGGCGAGGACTTTATCTACACGAGCTCCGACGCCGCCACGCGCGAGCAGGTCGCCGATGCCGACGTGATCTTGGGCAACATCGACCCTGACATGCTCACGGCATGCGAGCATCTTCAGCTGTTGCAATTGCAGACCGCCGGCTATGACGACTACCTCGCCGCCGGCACCGTGCCGGCTGAAGCCAAGCTGTCTTGCTCAATCGGCGCCTACGGCCAGGCCGTAAGCGAGCACATGTTTGCCATGGTGCTGTCTATGATGAAGCACCTGCCCGGCTATCACGACTTGCAGCGTGAGCATCGCTGGGAGGATTTGGGGCCGGTCACCTCGCTCAAAAACGCCAATGTGCTGGTGCTGGGCGCGGGCGATATCGGCGGCCACTTCGCCACGCTCTGCCGCAGCATGGGCGCGCACGTCCGCGGCATCAAGCGCCATCCGCTCGTCTACCCCATTGTGTTTGAGGACATGGACGGCATGGACGCCCTGCCCGAGCGCCTGGCCGAGGCTGACATCGTCGCAGCCTTTATGCCCAGCACACCCGAGACTCGCGGCCTGGCGAACGCCGAGTTCTTCGCCGCGATGAAGCCGGGCTCCTTCTTTGCCAATGGCGGCCGCGGTGACCTTGTTGTTGCCGACGATCTGGTTGCCGCTCTGGAGTCCGGACACCTTGCCGGTGCCGCGGTCGACGTCACCGACCCCGAGCCGCTGCCTGAGGCAAGCCCCCTGTGGGATGCGCCCAACATGCTCGTCACACCACACGTCTCCGGATGGTTCCACCTGGCAGCCACGCTCAACAATGTCGTAGACATCGCCGCGGAGAATCTGCGTCACCTGCAGGCCGGCGAGACCCTGCGCTGCTGGATCGAACATTAGGGTTCCGCCGTTCTAACGAACGTCGGACCGGTCGACGCTGCGAGCCCGCCGTTTGGCCAATCTGCCGTTCAATTTCAAAGGCGCGACCAGAAGGTCAGCGCCTTTTCATTTCACGGCACATTGGCTCAAACGGCGGGCTCTCGCTGACTTTTGCTCAACCTGCGGCGTTTCCTTTTTGGTGCAATGGGGTCAAGTTGGCTTGCGCCATACCGGTAGTTCTGTCTGCGACACTCTCGCCAAAGTGATCTCAGACATACACCTAGTGTTTTCGACGCTCCGCTTATTAGAGCCAGTCCGTCTCCTCGTCGTAGCGGTCCGAATAGGCGTTACGCTTGAGTTCTTCATCGCTCGTTGGTCGCGCCTTGGACACGTCGACCCCTGAATCGCGACAAGCAGTGGCGAACAGCTGCGAACCCTGATCGATAAGCTCAATCTTGCGCTCGGCCTTCATGTCTTCGGCCTGCATTTACAGCCCCACGCTTTCGGCTCCGTTGATGGTTAGGTTGCGCTCGTAGAAGGCCGTGAGGGCGCGGATGGCGTACATCACGTCGCGTACGCCGCCGGTCTCGTAGCTCGAATGCATGGCCAGCTGCGGCAGGCCCACGTCTACGGCATGCATGCTCGCCTGCATATTGGACAGATTGCCCAGGGTGGAGCCACCCGCCATATCGCTCTTGTTGGCGAAGGCCTGCGTGGGCACGTCGGCGTCGTCGCAAATAGCCTGGAACACCGCGCGGCTAAAGGCATCGGTGCAGTAGTGCTGGTTGGCGGCTTCCTTGATGACGATGCCGCCGTTGAGCACAACCTGGTTGCGCGCATCGCACTTCTCGGCGTGGTTGGGGTGCACGGCATGCGCGTTGTCGCAGCTCACGAGCATCGATGCGGCAAGGGCGCGATGGTACGACTCGTCGTCAAAGCCCAGCGATCCGTTAATGCGGCGCAGCGCGTCGGCTAAGAACGTCGACATGGCGCCCTGCTTGGTCTCGGAGCCAACCTCCTCGTTATCAAAGCAACAGAAGACCGAAACGTCGTGCGCGTTCTCGGCGCCCAAAAATGCCTGTAGCGAGGTATAGGCGCAGGCCAGGTCGTCAAGCTTGGGCGTCGAGATAAACTCGTCGGCCCAGCCCCAGATGCGTGCATCCTGACGATTGACCAGGAACAGGTCGCGACCCAGGATCTGCTCGGGCTCAACATCCAGCTCTTCGGCGATCAGGGCATCGAAGTCACCCGGCTTAAGCTCGCCGGCGCTGATGAGCGGACACAGGTCAACGGCTCGGTTGGGCGCAAAGCCCTCGTTAACGCCGCGGTTCATGTGGATGGCGAGGCTCGGGATAATAGCGACCTCGCGCTCGGTGGCAAGCAGGCGGCTCTCAATACGGTCGCCCTCGCGCACCAGCACGCGACCGGCCAGCGCCAGCGGGCGATCGAACCAGGTGTAGTCGATCATGCCGCCGTAGGCCTCGGTGTTCAGGCGCAGCGTCTCGCCTGCGCCGTCGAGCTCGGGCACGGCCTTAACCTTAAACGTCGGAGAATCGCTGTGCGACGCCGTGAGCTGGAAATGATAGTCGCCGGCAACGCCGTCCTCGCCCCACGTCGCGGCAAGGTCCTCGCCCACCTTAAAGGCAACAACGCTCGAGGTGTTGCGCTGCGTGTAATAACGCCCGCCCGGCTCGATGTCCCACGCCGCGTTCTCGGACAGGTAGGTAAAGCCCGCCTCGTCGAGCTCGGCCATAATGGTCGCCGCCGTATGGAACATGCTGGGGCATGCCTCGATAAAGTCGATAAGGTCGTTGGCGGCCTCGATATCATCGGCCGTCACATGCGCGCGCTCGGGCGTTTCCTGATCCGTCATGCTCTCCCCTTTCGCTGGGTTGATGGTCCCTTCCAGCATACCCCGCCGCGCCAGCGCTGCACTCTTCATTCCGTGTTTAATCCCGCACCGCTCACCAAGTTGAGCCATCATGCCCGTGCACCTTTTGCGACAATTACGCTAACAGGACGAGAGGAGCCGCCATGAAGCCACGTAACATTGCCATCGCCTGCGGTGTCGCGGGAGTCGCCGTCGGCCTTGCCGCTGCCACCGGTATCGTTTATCACAAGCAAATCAAGTCCGCCGCGTCGCTCAAACGCTTGACCGGCCACGCGGATGGCTATGACCTGTACGCAATCGACATCGCCTACGACTACGATCTTGATCGCATCATCGCCGCTGGCGTGCGCGACGACCAGGCCTACATCGATGCCGTGGTGGCGCAGGTGCTGCCCGGTGTGCCGGTACATGTCCAGGCGCCCCAGTTTGCCTGCAGCGCTTTTGTCGCCGTAGATGCCGAAGGCCGCGTGCGCACCGGTCGCAATTACGACTTTAAGGACGACACCTCGGCGCTGTTGGTGCGCAATCGCCCACGCGGCGTCTATGCCTCCATCGGCTTTGCCGCCCTTAACAACCTGGGCGATAACACTCCGCTTGACTCCGTCGGCGGACGCGCCGCCGCACTCATGGGCCCGTTTGCCCAGCTCGACGGTGTTAACGAGTGCGGCGTGTCCATTGCCGTACTCACCCTGGATTCCAAGCCCTGTGACCAGGACACGCAACGGCCCGTCATCAACACTTCGCTCCCCATCCGTCTGGTGCTCGACCGCGCGGCTACCACGCAAGAGGCAGTCGACCTGCTTTCCGCCTACGACATGCACGCCATGGCCGGACGCGATTACCACTTCTTTATCAACGACGCCGCCGGTGACGCGCGCGTAGTAGAGTGGGATCCGCGCGATCCGGACCGTGCTTTCAAAGCGACTCCTGTACGCCAGGTTACGAACTTCTACGCCTGCTATGGCGACGAAGTGCTGCCCAACCAAAAGAATGGCGAGCTGGGCCATGGTAAAGAGCGCACCATCGCAATCGCCGATGTCCTCGACGCCCATGTCGGTGCCCAAGACGAAACGATTGCCTGGGAAGCCCTGCGAGCCGCAGCGCAAGAGCCCAATCCGGAAGACATCACCAGCAATACGCAATGGTCGGTCGTCTTTGACAATACCGAGCCCGCTGCCGCCATCACGCTGCGCCGCCACTGGGGCAACGTCGATGCCTTCGCACTGTAAGGAGCCAGGCCCGTCGACCTTACGTTCCCTGACGTTGCTTACATTTCCATACGCTTGAGCTAACACGTTTTACCCCCGTATCAACAGTGTGCGGGGGTAAACTTATGCGCATGTTATAACTTGCCCGGAAGGATTCATCATGCTCAGGATCGGTCTTCTTACCAGTGGCGGCGACTGTCAGGCGCTCAACGCCACCATGCGCGGCATCGTCAAAACGCTTATGACCAATAGCGAAGAACCTATCGAGATCTATGGTTTTGAGGACGGCTACCAGGGCCTTATCTACAGCAGGTTCCGCGTCATGACGCCCGCCGATTTTAGCGGTATCCTCACCCGCGGCGGCACCATCCTGGGCACGAGCCGCACGCCGTTCAAGCGCCTGGATACCCCCGAAGCCGATGGTGTCGAGAAGGTGCCGGCGATGGTCCACACCTATCATAAGCTGCAGCTCGACTGCCTGTTTATGCTGGGCGGTAACGGCTCCACCAAGACCGCCAACCGCCTGCGCGAAGAGGGCCTCAACGTTATCGCCCTGCCCAAGACCATCGATAACGACACCTGGGGCACCGAGCTGACGTTTGGCTTTACGAGCGCCATCGACGTCGCCACCAAGTGCATCGACGACATCCACACCACTGCGTCGAGCCACGGCCGCGTGTTTGTCATCGAGATCATGGGCCACAAGGTTGGCTGGATCCCGCTGTACGCCGGCGTCGCAGGCGGTGCGGACGTCATCCTGATCCCCGAGATCCCCTACGACATGGATAACGTCATCAAGACCATCGAGTATCGCATGGAGACCGGCAGCCGCTTTACGATTGTAGCCGTCGCCGAGGGCGCTATCTCCAAGGAGGACGCGGCGCTGTCCAAGAAGGAGTACAAGAAGAAGCTCGCCGAGCGCACGAGCCCGTCGATTGTCTACGACATCGCCAAGGAGATCGAGGCCAAGACCGGTCGTGAGACCCGCGTCGCCATCCCCGGCCACACGCAGCGCGGCGGCCAACCCGACGCTCAGGACCGCATCTTTGCGACCCAGTGCGGCGTCGAGGCGGCACTTGGCTGCCTACGCGGCGAGTTTGGCTACATGATCGCCCTGCGCGACGGCAAGATGTGCCACATGCCGCTCGAGGAGGTCGCCGGCAAGCTCAAGTATGTCGATCCCCAGAGCGACCTGGTGCGCGAGGCCAAGGCGTTGGGCATCAGCTTCGGCGACGAATAGTCTCGGCCGAAATCTATCCCATCGGGCCCTCCGACCCCGCCCGACGTATTTCGATTTGGCTCCTCCCTTGACTCCGTCAAAGGTCGCCAATCGAAATCGTCGGGCGGGGTCGGAGGGTCCTGCGTTTACATACTCGCCGAGGTTATTCGTCTTCTTGCTGCGGGTGCCTGGTCTGAAATTAAGTTGCGGTGAAATAGTTCCTGCATGGGGGTGCGGACAGAAAGTTGGACCGTGAAGCGGTCCGGACTGGAGGTTCGCAT
>URZB01000118.1 GCA_900552295.1 uncultured Collinsella sp. | reverse complement strand
ACGCCCTCGGCGGCCAGCAGCGGCACCTTGTTGCCCTGGCCAAACGGCTCAAGACGGGAAATCTGCTCTATAGTCTCGATATTCAGCTCGGAAAGGTCGACCGTGGCGGCAACCTCGTCGATGTCTTCAAAGTCCTCGGCGGGAAGCTCCGATAGCACGGCGGAAAGGCGACGACGGAATTCATCGAGCTTGGATGCCTCGATAGTCACACCCACCGCACCGGCATGTCCGCCGCGACGAATCAGCAGGTCGGAACAGCGCTCGACGGCGTCAAACAGGTTAACTTTGCCCACCGAGCGACCAGAGCCGCGCGCGATACCGTCCTCGATCGAGAACAGCAGCGCCGGCACGTGATAGCGGTTGGTCAGACGGCTTGCCACGATGCCCTTGACACCCTCGTGCCAGCCTTCGCCGCCCACAACGATCGCGCGTCCGCCGTCATAGGTCTCCTCGACCTTTGCCATGGCATCGCGCGTGAGCTCCGCCTCGATCTCACGGCGCTGGCGGTTGATTTCCTCGAGCTCAGCCGCCAGCGCGCTTGCTTCGATGGGATTGCGGGCAAGCAGCAGGTCGAGCGCCAGCTTGGGATCGGCCATGCGACCGGCAGCGTTTAAGCGGGGAATGAGCGAGAATGACAGGCCATCCGCCGTAATGCTCGAAAGGTTCGCCTTGGCAAGCGCGGCAAGCGCGATATAGCCGGGGCGAGCGGTTACGCGCATCTGCTGGATGCCCTCGGCAACCAGCGCGCGGTTCTCGGGCGTGAGCGGCATCATGTCGGACACGGTGCCCAGCGCCGCGACCTCGATTAGCGAACGCCAATACGACGGCTTGCCCAGGCGCTCACCCAGGACTTGCACCAGCTTGAGCGCCACACCAGCACCGGCAAGCTCACGCGAGGGGCCCTCGTCCTCGAGCTTGGGGTCGGTCAGGGGCACACCCTGCGGCACCTGGTCGGAGGGCTCGTGATGGTCCGTGACCACCAAATCGATCCCCAGGTTCTCCAGATAGGAAACCTCTTCCTTGGCGGCAATGCCGTTATCGACGGTCACGATCAGCTGGGGGCGAGCGAGCTCGTTAACGCGGTCGAGTGCCGCGCGCGAAAGACCGTAGCCCTCATCAAAGCGGTGCGGAATAAACGGCGTGACATCGGCGCCAAACGTGCGCAGCGCCTCGGTCAACAGGCAGGTCGACGTAATACCGTCAACGTCAAAATCGCCAAAGACTGCAATGTGCTCGTGGTTGCGAATAGCACGCTCGACGCGGTCGGCAACGACCGACATGCCCGGGATAATGAGTGGGTCGGCCCAGTCGCGATCGAGCGAAGGCGTCAAAAACAATTGGCCCTCTTTGATGGAGTCAATGCCGTGCGCGACCATAATGCGCGCCACCAGCCCGGGAATGCCCAGACCAGCCGAAAGCTCCTTTTCGAGCTCGGGGTTTTGCTGAGCGACCGCCCAGCGATGCGTCGTCTTAAGCGATGACATAGGCACCCACCCCTGATAGGGGCAGGTCGCCGCGATACCTCTCACGGTTCATAGCGATGAGTCCTCTGTGTATGCCCGCTTCGGCAGGCAGATCTGTTGAACGGATTTATTATACCGTGCAGCGCGGACGCAAAACGCCGCGGTGCGCCGCGGTTTCGGCAAACGATGGCGGTAATGGCCTCGAAATAATCGAGCGTTTCAGCCGCACGGACGCATACGAGCGTCTAGCATATCCATACAAACGAGTTCGCGGATAAAGGGAGTCACGGGACATATGAAGCAATGGGCTGGACTGGGAAAGTTCCTCGCGGGGCATATGCAGATCATCGTTCCGATTTGCGTGGCGCTCGGCGTGCTCTTTCCCCAGCAGATCGGCGTGCTCAAGCCCATTGTTCCCGCCCTCTTCGCCTTTATGACGTTTCAGGGCGCGCTCAGCAACACTTTCCACCAGGTAGCTGAGGTGTTCCGCCGTCCCCTGCATCTGATTTTGGCGTTATTTGTCTCGGCCGTGCTCATCCCCATCGCGGCGTATGCCATGGGATCGCTGTTCTTTGGCTCCAACCCCAACCTTGTCTGCGGCATCGTGCTCGAGTACAGCGTGCCCGTGGCCGTCACCGCTTTTATGTGGATCAGCATGTTCGGCGGCAACGGCCCGCTCGCGCTCACCATCATCCTGACGTCCTCGGTTATCTCCCCTGTGACGATTCCGCTCACGCTTAAGCTCTTGCTGGGTGCCACCGTCTCGATCGATGTGCCGAGCATGATGCAAGACATGGCCTTTATGATCGCCATCCCCGCCGTGCTCGGCATCGTGATCAACGAGCTCACGCGCGGATGGGGGCACGAAAAACTCTCCCCCGTGCTCTCGCCCGCCTGCAAATTCATGATGATGGGCGTTATCGCCTCCAACTCCACCGCCATGAGCGAGTACGTGCTGCACATGAACGCGGTGCGCTTGGAAGTCGCCCTCTTTATTTTGGTCTTCGCCATCAGTGGCTTTGTCGTCGGTTTTCTGGTCGCCCATACGCTGCATCTGCCATATAGCGAGACGACCACCATGTGCTTTACCTGCGGCATGCGTAACATCTCTTCGGGCGCCGTCATCGCCACGCAGTACTTTCCGGGCGAAGTCGTGTTTCCCGTCATGTGCGGAACGCTGTTTCAGCAGGTACTCGCCTCGCTTATCGGGCATCTCTTTGAGCGTCTGACCGGCGAGGAGCGCGCCGCCCAGCGCAAGCGCGTCGAAGCCGGCCGCGACGCCATGGCACGCTAGACTGTCCGCATTACGCGGGTGTGAGTCTTGCTATACGAGCGTTTCCAGATGCGCACGCAGGCGCTCAGCATCGATATCGAGCGTTGTCTCAGCATTGACCTGGGCCAAACGATAGCCGACAAAGTAGGGCGAAACCACCCAACGTGGCAGCGCCTTGGCAATGGTCCGACCGCCCAGGTGATAGAAGAACAGGTTGTACGACTCTGCGCGACCACCGTGGTGCTCGTTCAGGATATAGCGCAGAGCTACCTGGATCGCATCGGCGAAGAGATCCGCCTCGGCTTGGTCTCTCGTGTCATCGCTGGCAGCGATTCCCTGCGGGGCTGAAACGTTGACCTCAAAGAACCCCATGATCGGTTCGGTTGAGATGTCGACCGAGATTCTCCCCTGTTGCCAGACACTGATGCCTTCAAAGTTGGCTGAGGCCAGCGCCGCATAGCCGTCCTCCTGTTCCAAGCCCACAATCTGCATGTGTGGATGGACGAGGCTGCCGCCCGAAAGCGGGCCTTTGTTCTTGTACATGAGCACACTGCAGTACTGTTGGGAATCGATCATCTGCTGCCAACAGCCCAGGGCAAACCGCATCACATGATGCAGCTCATCCGGTTCATAGGTCACCAGGTCGGCGTCGTGATTGGCAGACTCGATCAATACGGTCTGACGTGTGGCCCGCAAGGTCTTGAACTTATTCTCGAGCCAGATACAGTCACCATCGCGCTGGATGATGTTGGCAAGTCCCTCCGTGTCGCAAAAGGGGCACGCGGTGCCAGGGCGACGATTATCGTCGGGCTTACCGCTCGCCTGCTGAACGTCAAATACCAGCGCCACGGGTTATACCTCCAGCGGCACGATCTTGGTGCCATGGAGCTCGGAGACGCCTAGCGCCGCCGCGACCGCGTCGCGATTTGCCGTAGTGATGCCGCCGCCGGGAAGGATGGTCAGGCGGTCTCCCGCACACTCGATAAGACGCGACAGATGCTCCAGGTTGTCCTCGATCGGCGTGCCGGCGGCACCGCCGTGCGTCAGGATGCGCGTAACGCCGCAATCGGCGAGTGTGTCGACGGCATCGAGTTGAGCCTCGGGCGAGAGCTGGTCAAACGCCATGTGAAAGGTGATGTCGATGGGCTCACGCTTGCATTCCTCGGTCGCGCAGCCCGCGGCCATCACGAGGGCGCCCAACGTAAGCTCGTCGAGCGCCCATCCGCCAGCGCAGGGCTTGCAGCAGCCAAAGACCAAGCCGTCAACGCCCGCACTCACGGCAAGGCCCAGGTCCATCTCCATCATGCGCAGCTCGTCTTGGTTGTAATGAAAGTCACCGCCACGCGGGCGAATCATGCACATCACTCGCGCGTCATGCTCGTGAGCATAGCTGACTGTAGCGCTGATAACGCCGGCAGAAGGCGTGGTGCCACCAACGGCAAGGTTGTCGCACAGCTCGATGCGCTTTGCACCGACATCGATAGCTGCCGGCACCCGCTCAAAGTTCTCGGCACAAAACTCGTACAGCATAGATAGACCCCCAAAGACAACAGATGTTTTCCGACGGGCATTGTCACACATCCCCATGAAGTTGCGGTGGAATAGGGACTGTTTTGGCGTCTAGCGCCCCCATTTAGTCCCTATTTCACCGCAACTTAAAAGGGGGCGCTGACCGGGTTGGTCAGCGCCCCCTTTGTTGAATGGATTAACCGCCCAGATAGGCCTTGCGGACGTTATCGTCGTGCAGCAGCTCTTGACCGGTGCCGGTCATGGTGATCTTGCCGGTCTCGAGCACGTAACCGCGCGTGGCGATGGAAAGCGCCATCTGCGCGTTTTGCTCGACCAGAAGCACCGTGGTGCCGGCCTTGTGCAGGTCCTCGACAATCTGGAAGATCTGTTCGATCAGAATCGGTGCCAGACCCATGGAAGGTTCGTCGAGCATGAGCAGCTTGGGGTTACTCATAAGGGCGCGCCCCATAACGAGCATCTGCTGCTCGCCGCCTGAAAGGGTGCCGGCGACCTGGCGACGACGTTCCTTCAGGCGCGGGAACTGCTCGTAGACGCGCTCCAGGCCCGGAGCCACCGTGGACTTGGGCTGCGTATAGGCACCCATCTCCAGGTTCTCCTCGACCGTCATCTGCAAAAAGGCGCGACGACCCTCGGGAACCTGAGCCAGGCCCTTACCAACCAGCTTATCAGCGGGCGTATGAGTAATGTCCTCGCCCATAAACTTGATGGAACCGGTCTTGGAGCGCAGCAAGCCCGAGACGGTCTTGAGCGTTGTGGACTTGCCGGCACCGTTGGCACCAATCAAGGCCACGATCTCGCCCTCGTTAACGTTAAAGGAGATGTCCTTGATGGCGTGGATGGCGCCGTACCAGACGTTGATGTTGTAGACGGAAAGCATCGGCTCTGCCATTTAGTTCTCCCCCTTATCCTGCTTACCCAGATACGCCTCGATAACGGCGTCGTTGTTCTGGATTTCCTCTGCCGTGCCCTTGGCGATGACCTTGCCAAAGTTAAGCACGCAGATGCCCTCGCAGATGTTCATAACGAGCGACATATCATGCTCGATAAGCATGATGGCGATGCCGAAGGTATCGCGAATCTTGACGATGTTCGCCATGAGCTCTGCGGTCTCGGACGGGTTCATGCCGGCGGCAGGTTCGTCGAGCAACAGCAGCTTGGGGTTGGTGGCAAGCGCGCGGACGATCTCCAGACGACGCTGAGCGCCGTAAGGCAGCGATCCGGCCTGTTCATTTGCCAGGTGCTCCATGTCAAAAATGGACAGCAGCTCCATGGCG
>URZB01000117.1 GCA_900552295.1 uncultured Collinsella sp. | reverse complement strand
CGAGATGTAGCTCCGTCTCGTGGGCTCGGAGATGTGTATAAGAGACAGACCCAATTCATGTGCATAAAACCGAAGATTGCCGCCTGCAGCACAATCGCCGCGGCAATACCCCACGTACTTGGGGCCGCCCAGGGCACCATGGCGCCGTCCTGCGCGCTCGCACGACGCCGGCGCTTCCAAAGTGGGCGGCACTGCGGATTAAACGCTCGGAGCGAAAACTCAAAAATAATGCCGCGCACCAGCAGCTCTTCACAAAATGGGGCGCCGAGCACCGTAGTCAGGACGGCGAGATAGCTGGTGTCGCCCATGCCTGTTTCCTCGACAAGCTCGCTGTAGTCGGCCGCGGCCTCGGGCAACAGCGACAGCGCGGCGTCGGTCACGTAACCAACGACCACCTGCAGGGCAAGGCCAATCACGATAACGCAGGCGATGCGTTTCCACGCCCCACGCGCTCCCCCGCCGAGCGGGTGCTCGCTTTGCCGGCGTGCCATAAACGAACGCGGCCACAGATAACGCCACCACAGCAGCGCCATCAAAAATGACGCCGTCTGAGCGGCAGCCTGGAACCATTGGATATCGAGATTGTCGATCGGATAGCCCGTCAGCACCGACACGGCATCGAGAACTGAAAACAGAACCACGCTCAGGGCTATATCGGCAGCGACAACGCCAAAACAGGCAAGCGCCCACGCCATCGCATTGAGCATGCCAACCTCCTCAAAACCCGGCACTTAGGGACGTTCCTTAACTGCCGGCAGAAAAAGAACGTCCCCAAGTGCCGGCAGTTTGGAACAGTCATTGTTGATGAGAATCGGGCGCAGCGCCAAAGGCCCCGTTGGGCGAAATGTCGAACGGGAAGGTGCCACAGCGATTGAAAGCGGCGATGAACATGCGGATGGCGTTGGACGGCGTGGTGCCCACGAGCTGGGTTGCCGCCGCGAAGGCCGCCTTTTCCTCGGGCAAAACCTTCGCGACAACCGGGGTCATGTGTTCTGCCATGGCGCTTCCTTCTTGAAACGACGGTGGTGCGGATGGATGCGGGCCACGCGGCTGGGCGACGGGCTGTGAAGGCAACCCGATTGGCCCGCATCTGGAGTTTGTTCTACGGCGTTGGTATTATTTGGTATTCCTAAGTATTACCCCGTAGATAGAATACCATACCCGACCCCATGGGGACGGAGAAAAAACGGATCAATTTGTTGCTGAGTAAGTCTTTAGAGCGTGATGATGTCCGAGATATTGAGGGCCCGAGCGTCAGCGGAATCGTGCGTGGCAAGCAACAGCATACGGCCGTCGAGCAAGTCGAGCACGACCTCGGTGCATGCGTCGCGCGCAGCGATGTCTAGACCGGTAAAGGGCTCGTCCAGAATCACTGCGCCGCCCGGACACAGCAGGGCTCGGGCAATCTCGACACGACGGCGCTGCCCGCCCGAGAGCTCGGCCACGCGGGCATGCACATCGATCCCCGGTACCAGCAGGCGCAACAAGGCAGCGGCACTCGAGGTATTCACGCGTGCATCGGCGCACACCAGCACGTTATCCAAAGCAGAGGCGTCCTCGACCAGGCGCACATCCTGAAACACCATGGAGCACGGTGCGCACTCCCCCGCCACCAGCGCAAGCAACGTCGACTTGCCCACGCCCGAAGCGCCCATCACACAGGTGCGTCCACCGGCGGGCACATGAAGCACCAGTCCGTCGAGCGCCGGCGACCAGGGCGCCCGGTCGCCCACGGCGAGCGCAAGCTCCGCAGCAGCCCCGCCGCCAGCAGAGCCGCACGCACGCCCGCGGCCACCGCGCCCATGCGCCCGCACGGCAGTACGCCACGCCACGGGCCCCGAAGCCCGCAGCAACCACACCAGCACGCGCTCGCATGCCCACGATGCCGCCACGACCAGCACGGTCCACGCCAGCAGGTCCGCCGTCTCGATCAAAAGCTTCGCCTGATAGATGCGTTCGCCCACGGTGCCCGTCGCCATGCCGATGAGCTCCGCCGCCACGCCGGCCTTCCAGCTCATGCCGATCACGGCACGCGCACACAAAAGCACAAACGGCAGGACCTCGCGCCAGGTATGGGCGCAAAACAGACGCCAACCCTGCACGCCATGCAGACGAAACATCTGCTCCAGCGGCTGATCAACCTGTGCCAAACCCTCAACCAGCGAAAAATACACGCCCGGCAGCGCCATCAAAAAGACCACGGCAATGCTCACGCGCGCCGACCCCAGCCAAATGAGCAGCAGGACCACCACGCAGGCAACCGGCGTCGCCTTAACAAACGAAAGCGCCGGCGCCACCAAGCGGGCAAACGTCAGCGATCGCACCGAGACTCCCGCCATCACGCCGCCGCACACCGCGGCAAGCGCCAGCCCGCCCAAGATCCGTGCGCCTGAACCCACCAGAATCGCCCACGTCCCGGCATCACATGCCAGCCGCAGCAACGCCACCACGACAGCGACCGGCCCCGGCAAAATCAATGGTTGCGCCACGAGACCCGCCACCAGCACCAACACGGCAAGCCAAAAGGCGGCAACGGCACCTGCTGCCGCCACCGCCTTCACACGCACTGTCATTTGTCGAGCAAACACACGCACGGGCTACTCCATGTAGTAGAAATCATCGGCCGGGAGCTTGCCGCCCACGGCGCTCGCGTCCGCATCAGCCAGCACCTGCAGATACCCGTCGAGCGCCGCCTTCATATCCTTCCCCGTCTGGCACACGAGCATGCACCCGGGAATCGCCTTTTCGGCAATCGCGGCGTTATCGACGATGCCCGCATCGACCACGGCCTGAGCCCAGTCTGCCGGCGCCGCGTTCACGGCCTCAACGCTCGCCGCATGGCAGCTCAAGAATTCCGCCACGGCCTCGGGATGTTCCTTGGCAAAGGCCCGGCGCACCACGGTCACGCCCGTCAGCAAACGGGAGCCCGTGTCACCCGCCAGCTCATCCCACACATCGGTCAGGCTTACCGGCGCCGACAGCTTGCCTTCGCTCTTGGCGATGGCCGCCGTCTTGAACGGCTCCGGCAGCACGCCCACGGCGGACGGGTCGACAAGCAACGCCGACAGCACCTCGGTGGGCTCGCTCTTAAACTCAAGCGCCACCTGGCCGGTCAGGCCCGCGCGCTCCAGCAAGTAGTTCATGACGTACTCCGGCGTGGTGCCCTTGCCCGTCATATAGACGGTATGGCCCGCCAGATCGCCAAACGAGGCCACATTCGCGTCGCCCGTCACAACGTTCAGCACGCCCAGCGTGTTGATGTCGATGACCTGCACCGCGCCCTCGGTCTTGTTGTAGAGCACGCTCGCCACGTTGGCGGGTACCAGGGCGATATCGATATCGCCCTGAATGACCTTGGGCACAATCTCGTCGGCGGCAGTGTTGATCGCAAAGTCGAACTTATTGTCCGTCTCGCCATCGGCAGCCTGGTCCATAAACTGCACCAGGCCAATCGAGGTCGGCCCCTTGAGCGAGGCGACGTGCACCTCGACGGGCTCCGCGGCGGTCGCCGCACCACCGGCAGCCGAGCCCGCGGCAGACCCGGCACCGGCAGCCCCGCCGCCACAGCCCGCGAGCGCAAGCGACAGGGCGCCCGCGGCGAGCGCCGAGGCAAACCCCCGGCGCGACATCTCAAAATCAAACGCGCGCATCGCTAGCACGTCCCCTCGTTAGGCATCGACCAGGCATGATGGTCGGTATGCAGCAACTCCTCGGCCAGCGGCGAGAGCGGCGCGCCCAAAAACTCGCGATAGCACGCCTGGACATCGGGATTCTCGTGCGAGAAGCGAATCTCGGCGTTCGCATCGAGGCCCCAGAGCACCTGGCCACGCTCGGCAGCCAGCTCGCAACCGTCGTGGATGGGCTGACCGCCACCACCGACGCAGCCGCCGGGGCACGCCATGACCTCGACAAAGTCATAGCTCACACGGCCGTCGCGAATTGCGTCGAGCAGGCGGGCGGCATTGCCCAGCCCGTGTGCCACGGCGACGCGCACCTTGGTGCCATCGATATCGGCGACGGCTTCCTTCCAGCCGTCCAGGCCGCGCACGTCGGTAAAGAAATCGGCGTCGGGGTTCTTGCCCGTCACCAGGTAATAGGCCGAGCGCACGGCGGCCTCCATCACGCCGCCCGTGGCGCCAAAGATCACACCCGCGCCTGTGCCAAAGCCCAGCGGCGTATCGAGCGGCTCCTCAACCAGCGTGTCCACGCTCACGTGGCTCGCGCGGATCATGCGCACCATCTCGCGCACCGTCAGCGCAACGTCCACATCGGGTGCGCCGCCCTCGCCCACCATGCTCGGCAGCGCGCGCTCGGCCTTCTTGGCCGTGCACGGCATAACGGACACCACGAACAGGCGCTCGGGCTCCACGCCCAGCACCTTGGCGTAGTAGGTCTTGGCGATGGCGCCGAACATCTGCTGCGGCGACTTGGACGTGGACAGGCTGTCGACAAACTCCGGATAGCGCGCCTTCACAAAGCGCACCCAGCCCGGGCAGCAGCTCGTAAACATGGGCCAGCCGCAGCTGTCACCCTCGCCCTTGGCGGCGGCGCCCAAGCGCTCGAGCAGCTCGGAGCCCTCCTCCATGATGGTGAGGTCGGCAGAGAAATCGGTGTCGAACACGTACTCAAAGCCAACGCGGCGCAGCGCGCAAGCCAGGCGCTCGACGGTAGCCTCCTCGCGCGGAATGCCGAGCTCCTCGCCCCATGCGCTACGCACGGCAGGCGCGATCTGCACCAGCACGATCTTGTCGGGATTAGCGAGCGCGTCAAACACGGTCTCGGTATCGTCGCGCTCGCGCAGTGCGCCCGTCGGGCAATGCGTAATGCACTGGCCGCACGCGACGCAATCGGTCTTGCCGACCGGCGCGCGCCCGCGGGTACCCACGGCGGTATGCGTGGCGCGGTTGGTCAGGTCCCAAATGCCCAGACCTTGCACGCTCTCGCACACCTTGATGCAGCGCATGCATTTGATGCACTTGTCGTTTTCGCGGATGATGGGGAAATCGAAATCCCAGCCCTCGCCCGCCAAATGCCTTTGATATGGCAAATAGAAGATACCCAGGTCGTTGGCGATGGTCTGCAGGTTGCAGTTGCCGCTGCGCACGCAGCTCGTGCACTGCGAATCGTGCTGGGACAGCAGCAGCTGCACGTTGGTGCGACGGGCCTCGCGGGCCTTGGGGCTGTTGGTGTGGACCACCATGCCGTCGAGCACGTAGTTGTTGCAGGCGGCAACCAGCTGGTCGCAGCCCTCAACCTCGACCACGCACACGCGGCAGCCGCCGATCTCGTTTAGATCGCGCAGGTAGCACAGGGTGGGAATCTGAATGCCGACGGACTTGGCCGCATCCAGGATCGTGGTGTGCTCGGGAACCGCGGCCTCGCAATTATCGATAGTGAGCTTGACCATATTGAGTGTTCCGCTTTCGGTGTTGTCGCTGACAGTGAGGTTGTTGGGCTCTACCATTCCAGGTTCCTCCCTCCGCGGAACGCGCCAAAGCCAAAGTGATCGCAACGCAGGCAGCGGCTCGCCTCTTGGCTCGCCTCCTGCTCGGTAAGACCCTGCTCGACCAGATTC
>URZB01000116.1 GCA_900552295.1 uncultured Collinsella sp. | reverse complement strand
GGCACCCGAGCCGCTGCCCAACACCGAACTCACCGATAGCGCGGCCAAGATGGAGCACAACCACGAGCATCTGGAGGGCGAGCAGGCCAAGGATCCCTTCTGCATCACGCATCCCGACACCGACTGGCGCGCGTGCATCGCGCACGCCGAGAAGATCGGCCTGGGCACGAGCAAGTACGAGCTCATCGAGGTCAAGTAGCGCCTAGCTATTGGACAAAATAAGCGCCTTTGTAGCGTTAGTTGAGCAAAAGCCGCCCGTGAGCACAGCGCTCACGGGCGGCTTTTTGGAAGTGCGGCGAAAAATCGAATCCCGCCGACCACAAACCGTTTTTTGGCAACAAAACCCCAGACGTTGCTTTTTGCCTAAAAATACTCGTCGAGGAAGTTGTCGACCGTGTTCCAGTAGAGTTCGGGGTCGACCTGCGCGCTCTTGGCGTGGGTGGCGCCATGGATAGTGAGCTTTTGCTTGACCTTGCTGGCGCACGCGTCGTAGTTTTGGTCGAGCATGCTGTACGGCACAAAGGTGTCCTGGTCGCCGTGGATAAACAGCATGGGAACTGTCGCGTGTTTGAGTTGCTCCACACTGCTCGCCTTATGAAAGTCGTAGCCCGCGCGCACGTTGCACACCAAGTTTGCTACATCGAGCAAGGGAAAGCTGGGCAGGCCGAACACGTCCTTGAGTTGCAGAGAAAACTCGTCCCAAACACTCGTATAACCGCAGTCCTCGATAATGCATTTTACGTTTGCGGGCAGAGACTCCCCCGCGACGTTCATGGCGGTTGCCGCACCCATCGACTCGCCAAAGACCAGGATGCGCGCCTCGGGGTCAGCCTGAACGATTCGCTCGATCCATGCGACGATGTCGAGACGCTCGGGCCAGCCCATGCCGATATAATCGCCGCCGGAGCGCTCGTGGGCGCGGGCGGCGGGTGCGATTACGTTCATGCCGCGGTCGTAGAATCGCTTGACGTATCGGGCCATACCGATGGGCTCGTTGGTATATCCATGCAGGCAGACGGCGTAGTCGTGCGTGCTCTCCGACGCAGCAAAATGCCAGGCGGCAAGCTCGGTCCCGTCATCTGCGGTGAGGCTGCTGCTCTCGCGATTCTCTTTAAACCACGCCCGCGCCTCGGTTTCCTCGGCATCCGGCTGCTCACCTTCTTTGTCGTTCTTGCTATCCTGCATCATCTTCATGGTGTATGGCGCGCGGGGATTCAGCGCGAAGTCAAACAGAAAGTTGCCGGCAAATCCGAGCAGCGCAACGACAACCACCAGCGCAACGACGCCGGCTATCTTGAGCTTTCGATGGGAACGTGCGTTTTGAGACATAAGAAGCTTTCCTATAATATGTTAATACATCAACATTTAATGCAAGCGCATTATGGACGTTCGCCGTTGATGCGTCAACAGGCAAAGAATGGGTAAACAAGGGGTCACGTATGGTGCAAATTTCACACGTACCCAGACGCTTTGATATAGTGTTGAGAACTCTTTACGTTGGAGGATGTAACCGGCATGTCCGATTCGAGCGACAGTTCTAAGCCGCGACCCAAGACCGCGGCCGTTCCACACTACACAGTGGGCGAGGAGATCATGAACTCCGTCACCCATGGTGTCGGCTGCCTGCTGGGTATCGCGGGCCTGGTGCTCCTGATCGTATTCGCCGCCCTGCGCGGCGGAGGCCCGGCCCATATGGCCGCGGCGATTGTCTATGGCGTCAGCATTATCCTCGAATACCTAGCCTCCACGCTCTACCACGCGATTCAGCCCGCGCGCGCCAAGCGCGTGTTTCGCATCATCGACCACAGCTGCATCTACCTGCTCATAGCCGGCAGCTATACGCCGTTTTGCCTCATCACGCTCGCAAACGACGGCGGCGCTGTGCTGTTCTTTGCCGTATGGGCCATCGCCATCATCGGCATCGCCCTCGAGTGCTTCCTACGCGAGCGCCAGCCGCATTGGGTAAGCGGCCTGGTCTACCTGCTGATGGGCTGGCTCGTTGTCTTTAAGCTGCCCGAACTGGTGGCGCTGCTCAACCCCGTGGCACTTGCCCTGCTCGCCGTCGGCGGCGTGTGCTACACCGCGGGCGTGCCGTTCTATATCGCCAAAAACGTGCGCTACCTGCACAGTGTGTTTCACTTGTGGGTGCTCGCCGGCAGCATCTTCCAGTTCATGGCGGTGATCCTCTTCGTAATCTAGCGACCATGCCTGCGCGCCCGCGTTCTCGTTTGGGCGCCGGTGCAATTGCCGTATCCGCCATCAACGTTTTAACCTGACGTCCCGAATCTTGGAGGTTCGAGAAATTCCCGATGGACATAACCATCTCCCTTATCACCACCCTCGTTTTGACCCTCATCAACGGCTACTTCTCTATGTCCGAGATGGCGCTCACCACGGCCAAGCGCGCCGTGTTGGAGCACGAGGCCGAGGAAGGCGACAAGCGCGCCGAGCGTGCCATTAAGCTGGCTGCCGACTCCGACCAGCTGCTCGCCACCATCCAGGTTGCCATTACGCTCGTGGGCTTCGCCTCGTCCGCCGTCGCCTCGACGAGTCTGTCCGACCCGCTCGCCACGTGGCTCATGAGCTTTGGCATCGCGCCGCTCTCCGCCATCGCGCGCGGCCTGGCGCCGGTCATCATCACCGTCGCGGTCGCCTTCGTGTCCATCGTGATCGGCGAGCTCGTCCCCAAGCGCATCGGCCTGGCCAATGCCGAGGGCGTGTCCAAGCAGGTCGTGGGACCGTTGTCGTTTTTCCAAAAGATCGCCCGTCCGCTCGTGTGGCTGACCGGCGCCTGCTCCGATGGCCTGGCCCGCATCCTGCGCATCAAGAGCGCCGACGACCGCCAAAACGTCTCGGAAGAAGAGATCAAGTACATGGTCTCGGAGCAGGACGACCTGCTCGACGAGGAAAAGCGCATGATCCACGAGATCTTCGACCTAGGCGACACCGTTGCCCGCGAGGTCATGGTGCCGCGCGTGGACACCACCATGTGCGAGGACGACGAGACGGTCGCCGACGTGCTGTCCACCATGCGCCAGACCGGCTTCAGCCGCATCCCCGTCTATCACGAGGATCCCGACAACGTCGCCGGCATTGCGCACATCAAGGACCTGATCCAACCCGCGCTCGACGGCAAGGGTGACCAGCCCATCGCCGGCTTTTTGCGCGACGCCACCTTTGTGCCCGACACCAAGGACATCCTGCCGCTACTGTCCGAGATGCAGACCTCGCACGACCAGATCGTGGTGGTCGTGGACGAGTACGGCGGCACGGCCGGCATTATCACCATCGAGGATATCGTCGAGGAGATCGTCGGCGAGATCGAGGACGAGTTCGACCCCGACAACAAGTATCTCACGCGCCTTTCGCGCCGCGAGTGGCTCGTTGATGGGCGTTTTTCGTGCGATGACGCGATTGAGATTGGTTGGCCGCTCGAGGAAAGCGATGATTATGAGACCATCGCCGGCTGGATTTTGGAGCTTTGCGACTCGGTGCCCGACATCGGAGAGGTGTTTGAGGTCGCGGGGTACAAGTTTAAAGTTCAGTCGATGCGTGGCCAGCGCATCTCGCTCATTCGCGTGATCGCTCCGGCCGAAACCGATAAGAAGGATTCCGAGTCTTCGGCAGAGAAGCCGGCGGCGTCGGGTGCGGGCTCTGTGGATCCGCACGATGGCGACGAGTAGGGCAAGGAAGAGTAGGGGAGAGTTATGGCAGGCCTGTTCAACATCCTTAAGGTCACCGTCAGCGAGGACAAGATCTGCGCGCATGTGCTGGTGAACCCCGGCATGCCGCTCATGACCTCGGAGGATATCGAGGCCACGGCGCGCGTGTATTACCTGGTGCCGGCGATTGCCAAGCACCTGTGCCTGGGTGATTCCGGTCGCGAGTTCCAGGACTGCATGGGCCAGACCGAGCTCTGCCACCTGCTGGAGCACGTGACGGTTGAGCTCATGAACGAGACCGGTCTTGCCGGTAGCATCTCGTGCGGCCGCACGCGCGTAAGCGAGCACGACGAGCGCGTCTTTGAGGTTGAGCTTTCGTGCCCCGATGACGCACTGGCCATTGGTGCGCTGTCGTCGGCCACCTTTATGATGGACTGGGCGTACCTGCACGCCGACCAGCCTGCCCCCGACGTGGAAGGCACGGTCGCGGGTCTGCGCAACCTGGTGTTGGGCATGCGCGCCGAGGCCGAGGGCAAGGATCCTCACGAGGCCGTCGCCGCTGCGAACGGCGAAGATGCTGCCGAGGACGAGGGCGCTGACGAGGGCGATGTGCCGGTCGACGCCGAGCTCGTTGCCGATGCGACCGCCGAGCCCGTTCCCGCCGAGCCCCAGGGCGTCCCCAACTTTGACGACGAGCCCCAGGTGGCGATTGATACCGAGGGCGCGGTTGCCGAGAACCACGAGGCCTCCGCTGCCGTCTTTGGCGGTGCTGCGACGGTTCCGGCAGGACCTGCGCATGAGGGCGGCCTGCCGCTCGTGGACGGCGCCGGCGAGGACCCGGGTGCCACGGTGGCCATGCCGGCTATGCCCCAGGAGTAGGCCTACGCGTTTATCACCATCACGTACCTGCGCCTTTGCCGTACGCAGATGAGCGGAGCGGCAAGTGATGCGCTGCGGGTATAATGGACAGCATTCAAACGGTGGGCACCGACGTGCCCGCAGGAGAGGAATGATCATGGGTAAGACTTTCAGCTTTGTCTCCGGCGCACTTTTTGGTGCCGCTGCCGGCGCTATTGTCGGCGTTGCTCTGGCCCCGCGCTCGGGCGCCGAGACCCGCGCCATGGCTGCCGATATCGCCAACGACGCCTGGGACAATATGCGCGACACCTACGAGCACAGCGCCGAGGAGGCCCGTGCTGCGGTGAATGACTTTGGCCCGATGGTCGACGCCAAGACCGACGACCTGCGCGCCAAGGTCGACCTGGCCCGCGAGCGCATGGACCAGCTGCGCGAGCAGCTCAACGACGCCATTTCGGGCGGCAACGTGACGCCTGCCGCCGACGTCGTGGTCGAGAACGCCGTCGAGGCTGATACCGAGGCTGCGGAGCCCTCGACCGAGGCATAATGCGCGCCGGGGATTTTGTCGGCGCCAAGATCTATCGCAAGCCTACTGAGGACAAGCGTACCAAAAAGGACGGCACACCGCGCAGCCCTAAAAAGCTCGGAAAGATTCACTTTCCGGTCTTTACCCCGGGCGGTACGCGCGTGGTCGGCTTTATGGTCCGCCAGTCCGATATCGCGGGTATGATCGAGCGTCCCGACCGATTCGTAGCGCTCGACGCCATTGGTGTCTACGAGGGCGCCATCGCGGTTGACGACGTCAAGGGCACCTACGATACCGCTGCGGCCAAGCGCCTCGACATCAACCTGGACGATTGCATCATCTGGGTCGGTATGGACGTGCGCACGGAATCGGGCGACGTCGTGGGCTATTGCTCGGACGTTGAGTTCAAGCCGCGCTCGGGCATCGTGCAGGCATTCTATGTGACCGCCGGTGCTGCTTCGAGTGTTTTGGTTGGTGACACGCCTGTCTCTTAGACACGTCTCCGAGCCCACGAGACGGAGCTACATCTCGTATGCC
>URZB01000115.1 GCA_900552295.1 uncultured Collinsella sp. | reverse complement strand
GTTCTCGATATTGATGTATCGTTGCGCCAGACCCGCCGTAAACACGCCGGCGGGTCGGCTGCCGGGGATCTTGATCTCGCTGCGGGTCCGCTCACGGCAACCCATGGCAAGGACGACTGCGCGCCCAGTGAACTGCAGCATACCGGAGGGATTCATGAGCGTGACGGTATGGACCGCGTTGTCTTCCGTAGGCTCGCCCGAATCAATCCCAATCACCATGCTGTCCAGGAACAGCGCAATGTCGGTTGCGTGCACCTGATCGATAAAGCGCTGCGCGTACTCGGGACCGGTGAGCTCCTGCTTAAAGTGCGACAGGCCAAAGCCGGGATGGATGCACTGGCGGAGGATGCCGCCCAGGTGCTGCTCGCGCTCCACGATGGCCACGCGCGCTCCGGCTTTGTGCGCGGCAAGCGCGGCCGCCATGCCGGCGGGGCCGCCTCCGATGACGATCACGTCGAAGGCCTGCGTTGCCACGGCCTCAACGGCGCCGCTACCAATCGCGTTCGATCCTAACTCCGCCATCCTAGCGCACCCCCTTCAGCGGTCCCTCAACCAGCCAAGAACCTGCGTCCTCCAGCAGCACCTCGCTGGGGTCGCAGCCCAGCTCTCGGGCAAGAATCGCCACCACACGGCTCTGGCAAAAGCCGCTTTGGCACCGACCCATGCCGGCACGACAGCGGCGCTTGACGCCCTCGACCGAAACCGCGCCCGGCTGGCGTCGGATCGCGGCCACGATCTCGGCCTCGGGCACCGTCTCGCAGCGGCAGACAATCTGTCCCCACGCGGGATCGGACTCGATCAGCTCTTCCTTGCGGGCAAGCGGCGCGCGGTCAAAGTCGTCCGGCGCGCGGCGAATTGGGCTCCAGTCCGCCCGCTCGTGCAGTTCCACGCCCGCCTCGTGCATCACGCGCTCCATGCGCTCGGCAATGGCCGGTGCGCTTGCCACACCCGGCGACTGAATGCCCGCCGCCTGGAAAAGCCCCGGCACCACGGCCGACTGTCCAATAAAGAAGTCGTTCGTTCCCTGAATGACCGGACGCCCGCCGGCAAATGCGCGCACCACGCGGCGCGTATCCAGATCGGGCACCAGCTTGCGCGCACCGGTCAGCAGCGCATTCACATCGCTCGCATAGGTCTGCGTGTCGCCCGGCTCGCGCACGGCGGCCGTGGCGGTAATCACGGTGTTGCCGTGCACGGTGCCCGTCACGATAACGCCCTTCGACACCGGCGTCGGCACGGGGTAGAGCGGCATGAGCGTGCGCGGTTCTTTGTCCAGCACCACGATGTTGCCCTGGCGCCAGACCATCTGGAACTCCTCGGCGCCCGCCATATGCGAGATGTCGGCGGCGCCGTTGCCCGCGGCGTTGATTAGGTAACGGCAGCGCACGTTGCCAGCGGGGGTCGCCAGCGTAAAGCGCGCGTCGGCGCCCGACCCCGCGACTTCAATCGCCTCCACCGGCGCGGACCGCATAAACGTCACCCCGTTGGCGACGGCGTTCTCCAGCGCGGCGATGGCAACCTCAAACGGGTCGACAAACCCGGTTGAGGGGCACCACAACGCGCACGTCGCATCGGCACTGGCGCGCGGCTCAAGTTCATGGATGCGGTCGGGGCCAACGATTGACAGCTCGGGTACGCCGTTGGCCAGGCCGTTGCACCGCAGCTGCTCCAGATGCGCGCGGTCTTCGTCGTTAAACCCCAGCACCATCGAACCGGTGCGGCAAAACAAAAAGCCTAGCTCCTGGGCCCATGTGCCATATAGCTCGCAACCACGGGTGTTGACCTGCGCCTTAACCGTGCCCGGTGTCGGATCGTAGCCGGCGTGCACCAGGCCGCCATTGGCCTTCGACGCGCCCAGCGCGATATCGTTAGCCGCCTCGACCACGCAAATGGACAGTTCAAATCGCGCGAGCTGCCGCGCGATGGCGCATCCGGTGATGCCCGCGCCGACAATCGCGATATCAAACGTTTCTGTCACAGTGCCTCCCAGACGAGTTGACAGGCCGTCAATAAGACTATCCTACGGTCCGCACACCCCCAGTGCGGCGGCAATGCGGCGAACAGCCCCGCAACACCCGCCAACGGCAGGCGAGGGGAGACCCGGTAATGTCGACAACCTCGTCTGCCGACAACTACGGCAACCGTTCGTCTCGATCTGTAACAGTTAGACGAGGATTCGGGTTCCAGATGTTACAGATTGAGACGTTAGTCTGGCGGGTCCTCCGTTTGTCTCGATCTGTAACATCTAGGACCGGATTCCGCTCCCACCTGTTACAGATTGAGATGTTTGTGTCCGCGCTAGCCCCGCCCCTAGCCGTGGTCCCATATAAACAAACCCCGTGGTAAACTTGTCCGAAAATGTTAATATTCCGAAAGGTACCCGCAATGTCCAAGTACATCTCCGAGCTCATGTCGCCGCAGCTTATGGGCGTCGTCTATGCCTTTGTTGGCTTTATCATCGCCCTGTATGTGCTGTCGGTCGTCTATGTGTTCATCGACGCTCGCCGCCGCGGCGCCAGCGCCTACGTGGCATGGGGCATCATCGCCCTCATCCCGTTTGTAGGCCTCATCGCCTATCTGGTCCTGCGCCCGCACTCCTACGCGTCCGACCGCGAGGAGCAGGAGCTGGACATGGCTCTGCGCGAGCGCCAGCTTGCCCAGTACGGCACCTGCCCGCAGTGCGGCGCGCCCATCGATAAGGACTTCGTCGTCTGCCCGGTGTGCGACACCCAGGTTCGCAACGTGTGCCCCAGCTGCCATCGCCCGCTCGATGCGCACTGGAAGGTCTGCCCCTACTGCCGAACTCGCATCCAGTAACGCATCCATCGCCGGGCCGGCCGCAAGCAACGGGCACGCCGCAAGCCGCGCGCGCCCCACACCCCGCCCCACACGATGAAGCATGCGTAGAAAATCGCCCGCCGTGCCATTAAGGTGCGGCGGGCGCTTGTATACCAAGGCAACCTGCCTATAATGATGCAAGTCAAAAACGCCGAGCGCATCGCGCGCACTTGCATCAGGCATCCGAGAGGAGATAACATACCCATGAAGGCACTCTACAATGACGGTTCGGTGGCCGAGCTCCCGCAGGACGAGGTCACGCACGTCATCCGCCACTCCGCCGCGCACATCATGGCGCAGGCCATCAAGCGCCTGTACCCCCAGGCCGACTTTGCCTACGGCCCCGCGACCGACAATGGCTTCTACTACGACGTCGATCTGCCCGAGGGCGTCAAGATCAGCGAGGACGACTTCCCCGCGATCGAGGCCGAGATGAAGAAGATCGTCAAGGAGAACCTCAAGTTCTCCGTGTACGAGAAGCCCCGCGCCGAGGCCATCGCTCTTATGGAGGAACGCGGCGAGAAGTACAAGGTCGAGCACATCGGCGACCTGGACGACGACGCCCGCATCACCTTCTACCAGCAGGGCGACTACATCGACATGTGCGTCGGCCCCCACATCTGCTACACCAAGGCGCTGAAGGCCTTTAAGCTCACCGGCGTCTCGGGCGCATACTGGAAGGGCGACAAGGACAACAAGATGCTCACCCGCATCAACGGCGTCGCCTTTGCCACCAAAGAAGAGCTCGACGAGCACATGCACATGCTGGAGGAGGCCAAGAAACGCGACCACCGCAAGATCGGCCGCGAGATGGACCTCTTTATGATGCGCGACGAGGCCCCCGGTTTCCCGTTCTTCCTGCCCAACGGCATGATTCTTAAGAACACGCTGCTGGACTACTGGCGCGAGATTCACCACAAGGCCGGCTACGTGGAGATCTCCACGCCGCTCATCATGAACAAGCAGCTGTGGAAGACCTCGGGCCACTGGGACCACTACAAGGACAACATGTACTCCACCGTCATCGACGACGAAGAGTACTGCATTAAGCCCATGAACTGCCCGGGCGGCGTGCTGGTGTACGCCTCCAAGCCGCACTCCTACCGCGAGCTGCCCATCCGCGCCGGCGAGATTGGCCTGGTGCACCGTCACGAGCTGCGCGGCGCCCTGCACGGTCTGTTCCGCGTGCGCTGCTTTAACCAGGACGACGCCCACCTGTTTGTGCGTCCCGACCAGCTGACCGACGAGATCGTGGGCGTGGTCAACCTCATCGACTCCGTGTACCAGAAGTTTGGCTTTAAGTATCACGTTGAGCTTTCCACCCGCCCCGAGGACTCCATGGGTTCGGACGAGGACTGGGCGCGCGCCGAGGAGGGCCTGCGCACCGCTTTGGAGCAGCTGCACATGGACTACGAGGTCAACGAGGGCGACGGTGCCTTCTACGGCCCCAAGATCGACTTCCACCTGGAGGACTCGCTCGGCCGTACCTGGCAGTGCGGTACCGTCCAGCTCGACTTCCAGATGCCGCTCAACTTTGACCTGGAGTACGTGGACGCCGACGGCACCAAGAAGCGCCCCATCATGCTGCATCGCGTGTGCTTTGGCTCCATCGAGCGCTTCATCGGTATTCTGATTGAGCACTTTGCGGGCAAGTTCCCCACCTGGCTGGCTCCCGTGCAGGTCAAGGCGCTTCCCGTCTCTGAGAAGAGCCGCGACTACGCCCACGAGGTGTGTGCCAAGCTGGAGGAGGCCGGCATCCGCGTGGTCTGCGACGACCGCGACGAGAAGATCGGCTACAAGATCCGCGAGGCCCGCAGCATCGACCGCGTGCCCTATATGCTTATCCTGGGCGAGAAGGAGGTCGAGGCCGGCAACATTTCCGTCCGCGATCGCTCTAACGAGACCGTTCAGATGAGCGTTGACGAGTTTGTTGCCAAGGTGCTCGAGGAGATCAAGACTCGCGCCTAGGGCAAGCTTCACAACAATTAATAAAGGCGACCGTCCACAAAGGGCGGTCGCCTTTTTCATGCCGAAATAAGAAAAGCCGCTGGTTGAGCGGCTTTTCTTGTTGCACAAAAAGGTACAGGTTTTTTTAGAGGGGTATGGAGATGTACCTACTGGCTGTACATTTTGCGTAATCTGGGCAAACGCTGATTAATTGCTCGTATAATTTCGTCTGTCGAAAGATACAAAAACCTGTACTTTTGCGACTGCGCCTAGCTGGGAGCGAGAAGCCTGTTCTAAACGCCCCTGCATTTGCGTGCATCGCAAAGCCAAAAAGAGGGGGCGAGAACATGGAACAGACGGCACGGCGCCAAGAGCAGCTGCCGGGCGCATTTAACGGCGCCATTACCAACAGCCAGCACGGCCGCGTCCGCTGGTATCTGGTCCACACCCCCAATGGAAAAGAGCGCGAGACCTGCGAAAAGGTCCGCCGCATTATCCCGCACAACCTAATGCAGGACGCTTTTGTGATGCAAAAGGAGTTCTGGTTTAAGCGGGACGGCGCTTGGTCGCTCCAAACCAAACCCATGTACAAGGAATATTTCTTCGTCGCCACGCACGATGCCGCCGCGCTCGATAGGGCTTTAGCCCAGTTGAGCTTTGGCTGTCGCATCGCCGGCAGTAGGGAGCGGGCGTACATGCCCATGCCGGACGATGCGCAGGATTGGTACCGCAGCGTGCTTGACGACGACGGCGTGGTGCGCAACAGCGTCGCCCGTATAGAAGGCGGCGTGTTGCACCTGTCTCTTATACACATCTCCGCGCCCAC
>URZB01000114.1 GCA_900552295.1 uncultured Collinsella sp. | reverse complement strand
GCCTTATCGTCGGCAGCGTCAGATGTGTATAAGAGACAGGGCGGGATATAAGGTTTCCTGCTCGGGCAGTCCTGCTCGCACGAAGGCCACATTAAGTGGCCTTCGGCTCGTGCGGAACTCGCGATAAACCTTATATCCCGCCCCTCCGGCGCCACACGGGAGCTGAGTCAACGTTATCGGGCCCGGCATTCAGAAAAGTCTGTGCAGCAAAATGGCGATGCGGATGGCGACATGGGCATGGTTTTCGCCGCGCGCACGGGTCCCCCGGGGAGCACCGTGCATTTTTGGGCGTATTCAGCAGGCCAGGACGGCTGCATACGCGCCGGACACCCCTTATTGGCCCCAAAGACGCCTTCGACCGGCGATTTGGGTCGGCAGACAGACTTCGTCGAGACGAATAAACATGTCTCGCGTCGCACCGGACCCCAAAATGACGTTGATCTCCGCAATGTTAGCCAACCGCAGCGGCACCGGCGGAACTTGCGTTGCTGAATACTCCGTTTTTTGCACGGCCCAGGCGGGGGTACATAAGGACCAGAAAGAACATCCCATCCTATTTTTGCAATCTGCAATGGAAAGTATGCAAAACACCAAGAGACGGCATTACTGATGTCCAAATTGAGTGCACGGAGCAGCTGCGCCTCCGCCCCGCGCCCAAATCAAGCAGAGCGGGAACGCTCCTAACGGACCCGATCGGCAAACAAACGCGGCCCGAGCGCCATCCCAAAATAGGCTGCCCGAGCCGCGTTTAACGGTACGGCATGAATATTAGCGCTCGTAGATTAAGTTGCCTGCCAGGTAGGTGGCCTGGACCTTGGTGGCTTGCAGCTCTTGGGGGTCAATGGTGAGCGGGTTTTGGTCCAGGACTACCAAGTCGGCGTATTTGCCGGGCTCTAGGCTGCCGAGGTTTTGCTCGTCGCCCGCTGCGTACGCGCTACCAAGCGTGTAGTTGCGCAGGGCCGTTGCCGCATCGATGCGCTCGCTGGGGAGCCAGCCGCCCTCGGGCCAGTGGCTGCGAGGGTCTTGGCGCGTAATAGCCGTGTAGAGCACGTTCATGCTGGTAACGGCCGTGATGGGGCTGTCGGTACCAAAAGCTTGGCGGATGCCGCGCTGCTTATAGGTCGCAAACGGCCACATGATGCGGCTGCGTTCCAGGCCCAGGTCGCGCTCCGGGCCACCCGGGTCGAGCGTGATGTGGCAAGGCTGGCTCGAGGCAATGACGTTGAGCTTGCGCAGACGATCGATGTCCTGAGGCAGCAGATTCTCCAAATGCTCAAGCGTATTATGACCGTGCTGGGGCAGGCCGTAGAGCTCTGCCGCCTCCTCAAAGATATCGAGTGCGGCATGGATGGCACCGTCGCCGATAACGTGGATGCGCACGGTGTGGCCGCGCTCGGCTGCCGCCAGAACCAACTTGCGCATGCGCTCGACAGGAACCGTCAGGCGCCCCTGGTCACCCGGGAAGCGCGGGTTAGTATAGGGCTCAGTGAGGTATGCGGTATGCTCGCTCGACACGCCGTCGAAGAACTGTTTAAATCCTGGCGCCGAGAGCAGCGCGTTGTTTGCGTAGCGGGTCTGGAGTTCTTCCAAGCGCGATTGGTCATCCAGCAGCGTGGGAAACAGATGGGCGCGGATGCCCAGCTTGCCGGCGGCCTGCAGCCTGTCGTAAACATCGTCGCGAATAAAGTCGCAGCCTGGCATGGGCATGAGCGACATATCGCAGATTGAGGTGATGCCTTGCTCGGCCATACGCTTCATCTGGTCGCCGTAAGCGCTCGCGATGCGGTCCTCGCCCAGCCATTCCAGGCAGCGCGGCAGCAGCTGCATAGCAGCTGCCTCGTGGGCAATACCCGTAAGCTCACCGTTTGAGTCTTTGTCGTAACTGCCACCCGCCGGAGGCTCGCTGTCACGCGTCACGCCGAGGGCTTCGAGTGCGCGGCTGTTGAGCCACAGCGTATGCCCATCGCCCGAATACATAACACAGGGGCGACCGGGGAAGGCGGCGTCGAGGGAGGCCTTGGTAGGATGCTCGGGCGGATCCCAGCGGTAATCGCGCCAGCCCTGGGTCACGACCCAGGCGTCGTCGGGCAGGCCCTGGGAAAACTCGAGCGCATGCTGCACCAGTGCCGCCTCGGACGTGCCCATATCCATGAGCATATACGGCGAGGAACCGACCGAGGTATGGAAGAAGTGCAGATGAGCGTCATGGAAACCGGGGCAGACAAACTGCTCGCCGTAATCGACCACCGGCGTGGCGGCAGGTGCGGCGGCAATCACGTCATCGGGCGCGCCGACAGCGACGATGCGATCGCCCGCGATGGCGATCGCCAACTCGCGGGCGGTATCGATGCCGTCTTGCGCGGTAAAGACGTTCTTGGAGCGAATAATCCGATCGATATGTCGCATGGGCATCCCCATCTCTGGCAGGTAATTCAACACCCCCGAGTGTACTCCCCCGCCCTTGTAACAAAACCCCAAGCGGCAAACGGCAACTTTACCAGCCCTAGCGGCAGGTGGCATACTGGAGAAAGCCTGTACGATTTTGCGATCAACCCAGCAAGGAGCAAATCGACCATGACGAAGACCAAGGCACAGCAAATTATGGCGGCAACCGAGGTTCGCGCGGCAGACGACGTCACCGCGGCCATCCAGGATATCGCCGCCGAGTTTGAACCCTACATCATCAAGCAGCGCCGGCACTTCCATAAGCACCCGGAGTTGAGCCTTGCCGAGGAGCGCACGACTTCCGACATCGCCAACCAGCTCGACGCCATGAATATCCCCTACGAGCGTCCGCTCAAGACGGGCCTGGTGGCGACGCTTCGCGGCACCGCGCCGGATGCCTACCGCGAGGACGGCACGCCGCGCCGCCGCATCCTGCTGCGCGCCGATATCGACGCCCTGCCCGTCACTGAGCAGACCGGCGAGGAGTTCGCCAGCGTCAATGAGGGCTGCATGCACGCCTGCGGTCACGACTGCCATATCGCCATGATGCTCGGCACGTTGCAGATTCTGCGCCACATGACCGATGACATCCACGGCGAGATTCGCATCGTATTCCAGCCCAGCGAGGAAAACGGCCAGGGCGCCAAACTCATGATTGGCACGGGTGTGCTCGACGGCGTCGATGGCGCCTACGCCGCGCACATCTGGAGCGAGGTCGACGCCGGTACCGTAAGCTGCGAGCCCGGCCCACGCATGGCAAACACCGACTGGTTCCGCATCGACGTCCGCGGCACCTCGTGCCATGGCGCCATGCCCCAGCGCGGCCACGACGCCGTTATGGTTGCGGCAGAGATCGTCAACGCCCTGCAGACCATCGTCTCGCGCGAGATTAGCCCCTACGAACCCGCCGTCATCACCGTCGGCGAGCTGCACGGCGGCACCGCGCGCAACGTTATCGCCGGCACGGCGTACCTCGCCGGCACGGTGCGCACCTATGGCGACAAAACGCATGAGGAGATGCCCGAGCTTATGCGCCGCATCGTGGAGCACACCGCAGCAGCGCTAGGCGCCGAGGCCGAACTCACCGACTACACCATCGCCAACTACAAGGTCGAAAACGATGCCGCCTCGAGCGAGCGCTGCCGCCAAGCTGTGCTCAAGTGCCTGGGCCCCGCAGGCGAGGGCCATTACCGCGGCACGCTTTCGGGCGAGGACTTCTCGGAGTACCTGCGTCGCGTGCCAGGTGTGCTCGCCTTTGTCGGCGCGCGCAATCCCCAGATCGGCGCCACCTATGCCCAGCACTCCTGCTTCTATAAGATCGACGAGAGCGTGCTCGCCAAGGGCTCCATGGTAGCCGCTCAGTATGCCATCGACTTTTTGGCCGAGCCCACGCAAGAAGAGCTCGACGGCCCCACGATCGCCGCGGTTGCCGAGACCAATCCCGACCTGGCAGCCAAGCTGCGCTCTGCCAAGGCAACGGCCGCCGAGGCCCGCGACGCCATGCACGATGCCCGTACCGCCCGCCATGCCGCAATCAAGGGCATCCACGATGCGCGGGCTGCTACTCGCCACGAGGAGAAGCATGGCGAGTAGCCGTCACGCCCACCCATAACAACCTGGCTAGAGCAAAGCGGGGGCGAACGTTATCTCAACGTTCGCCCCCGCTTATATGTCGACCGTTTTTCTAGCGCGTCCTCCGTCACGACAGGTAAGAGCGAAGGATGGTGAGCCAGCGTGGGGTTTCGAGGTGGATGATATCGGTGGGGACTCCGGCGGGAGCGTGGCCACCAAAGAGCAGGCCCGCGTCTGCCGGGTTGATAAGGCGCACGATCCATACGGCAACGACCAGCACGCACAGAACAATAACCGCAATGTCGATGCCGCGCTTTAGCTTGCTCGACGTCACCTCCTCGCGCACGAACGCGAGCACAAACGCAATCGGCACCACCCAAAACAGCGGATGGTAGGCAAAGGCCGCCGCAAAATCGAGGCGCAGTGCTGCCAGCCAGGCCCTCGTCATGCCACATCCCGGACAGGGAATGCCCGTCATCAGGCGAAACACGCAGCCGATATCGAGCAGGTAGAGTGCGAGCCAGGCGACAAAGAGCGCGCCGATGCAAGAAAGGGCGCGGCGAATGAGTTCCGCCGCGCCCTTATGTCCCTGGGAGCTGTTCACGCCGCTCTTATCGTTAGGCACGAGCGCCAAGACGGACGTTATAAGCCGTTGCCATGGCATTGGTATTCTTGATGATGTTCATGGCAAAGATGGAGCCAAGGCCGCACAGCAGCGCGCCGACGATCTGCCACATAAGAACGGTGGTACCGTTCTCCTGGAACATCAGGCCATAGCGAGGAGCATTAGCCTGCAGGCGGTTGCCGATCTTGTAGTACCAGTAGAGTGCGTAGAAGCCGCAGGTCACGAACGACAGCAGGATAAATGCTGCCAGACCCGGCGTGGAATCGCCGTCGTCCTGGCACATGACATTGATGTCGCGAGCGAGGCAATAGAGGAAGTAATATGAATAGATGCCGCAGGTCACGATGGAAAGCAGGAGCCAGCCGATCACGCCACGGTCGGTTTTAATCGGAGCATAGCCCATCGGGGCAGGTGCAGGCTGCTGAGCATACTGCTGCTGACCGGTGTACTGCTGCTGGCCGGCGTACTGCTGCTGAGGCTGAGGCTGAACTGCCTGAACCGGAGTGGGCTGAATCTGCGTGGGCTGCGGAGCAGGCTGGGGCTGAGGTGCAGGCTGCGGCGCGGGCTGCGGAGCAGGAGCAGCGGAAGCGGCACCGACGGCAGAACCGCAGACGGGGCAGAATTTGGCATCATCCGAAATGGGAGAACCACAAGTGGGACAGAACATAAGCTTCTCCTTTTCCTAAGGCGTTGCACGCCTTCAAACCTTACATGACTATGTTCTCAACAATAGCCGCGACGTTGTTGCGCAACATTGACCAATTTCCGAGAAATTTTGCTGCAATCGTTTTCCCGGGCATTTTCTTGCTTTCGCAGTAGAAAAAGGCACCCCGGGCTCAGTTGCCCAGGGCGCCTCGACCGACTATTCGGTTTGATTGTTTTCGGCAGCAGGATTATCGCCCGGCTCATCCGCCGGCGTGGCAACGGCATTCCAATCGGGTTCCGCAGGCGTCGCCTCGGGCGCCGGTACGGGTTCAGGGGCAGGTGCCGGGGCAGGTGCAGGCG
>URZB01000113.1 GCA_900552295.1 uncultured Collinsella sp. | reverse complement strand
ACGAGATGTAGCTCCGTCTCGTGGGCTCGGAGATGTGTATAAGAGACAGAGTTCGGCGAGTAGACCCTTGCCGGTTCCCGAAGCGCCACAGAGCAGGATGGGCAGGCCAGCTGGCGGGTACTTGAGCGCGGCGCAGAGCTGGCTGATGCAGGGCGCAAGGCTCAGCTCGTGACCGATTGCGCGGTCAAAGTCGAGTCGCTCGCCGTTTCCGAGCGTGGCGAAGAGCTGCTCGACCGAAGGGTAGGTGCTACGCTCAATGCGAGACTGGAAGAAGCGTTCGAGGGAGCGGCGGTGGAAGTAGCACACCGGTCGCGCCCCTGCTTTCACCACGAGGCCAGCGCGCACGAGCTCGTTGAGATACTGACTTGCCAGGCTGCGCGAGATGGCGAGCGAGTCGGTTATAGATGCCGTGGTGAAGTGGTCGAGACGGTTCTGGATGCGCCCGCCCCGCGTGCTGCCAAGCTCGCGCGTGATGCGATCGAGGTAGGCAAGCAGGTCTTTCTGTGTCTCGGGGATGTTCATGCGGCTGGTCCTCCTTTCGTCCCACACCTTACGGGCGGGGTGGTGCTCGGGACGGGTTGGCGCCCGCGTTCCGTCACGGGCGCGTGCACTTCGGCACTCCATGATACATCTGTAGTGACATATGGCGACTTCTCGACACTTGCGCTCGACACAGCGAGCGGCAACGGCGCTGTCCGCCGAGCGCCTCGCCGTTTGCTCCGTCTCTGGCTACATCGCTCGAACCGACTCTGCCGCTGGCGCGGACGCCCCGCGCCCGGACGGCTCGGAAAGGCAGGAAACCATGGACGTCCTCAAGCTCGAGGGTTCCATAATCGCGCTCGTCACGCCATTCGACGAGGACGGCTCCGTCAACTTTGCCCAGCTCGAGATGCTGCTCGAACTCCAGATCGAGAGCGGCACCGACGCCATCCTCACACTGGGCACCACCGGCAAGTCAGCCACGATGACCGACGAGGAAAACAACGAGGTCGTCAAGTTAGTCGTGGAGCACGTGGCCGGGCACGTGCCGGCCATCGCCGGTTCGGGCTCCAACTGCACGGCCACGCAGGCGCGCAAGAGCCTCACGTACTAGAAGCTGAACGCCGACGCCCCGCTCATCATCTCGCCGTACTGCAACAAGTCCAACGAGGAGGACATCTACCAGTGCCTCGTTCACACGGCCAGCGCGGTGGACATCCCCTGCATCATCTACAACATCCCCGGGCGCACCGGCTGCAGCATCAGCGCGGCCAACGTGGAGCGTCTGGCCGCCCACCCCAACATCATGCGCATGTTCGCGTGGGCAAGGGCGCCACGGTGGCCACCGGTGCCGTATGCGTGGAGGACGTGCCGGCCGGTGCCGTGGTGACCGGCGTGTCCGCGAAGGTCATCAAGCAGGCCAACGAGTCGCCGAGGACAAGGCCCCCTCGTCGACGCGCTCCGCAACCTGTAAGCGAGGCCCCTAAGGCCGCCTTGCTGTCGGCAGCCTGGGGCCATGTGCCATCAGGGCGCAGGACGGGTCCGGTCGCCGAAATGCGGCCGGACCCGTTGTTCGCATGTTTTGCTGGGGGAGTCGCTGTGGCGACGAGGTTCACTGGCTTACTTTTCCTGTTCGCGCAGCCCCTTCGCCAAGGCTATGTTGGACAGTTTGAGTTCGCCATTCGTTACCGTAACAGCAAGCGAGTGGCCGAACTTCTCGCAGACGCGTGTCGTGAGTGCGGTACCGTCGAGGTAGAGGACGAGGATGTTGTCGTCAACGATGAGCTGCAGGTGGTAAGAACGCCCGGACTCGAGCCAGACTGGCCTCCAAAGCCCCTTATCCATTACGCGGAACCACTTGTAACAGGGACTCTTGTCGAACGAGAGCCGATTCGCGTCGAGGTCGAAGCGGTATTCGTACGACTCGTCGGTCTCGAGATTCTTGTAGGCTCGAATTGAGAAGTCGCAAGCGTCCCTGAACGTCACGTCTGCCTCGAAGCAGAAGATCTCGCCTGCGTTTTCGGTGATTACGCACTCCGTTCGTTCGTGGTCTCCGCGAAGCTCGATATCCGGGACGGCATCAGGGCACTCGAACGCATCCCTTATGCTTTGGGGAGGGCGAACGCCGAGGGTGCCATTGGGGCGCTGGTACACCTCATGGGGCATAAACGAGCCACCCCAAAGCCAGTTGGCCCGGTCATCGTCGTTCTCGCGCGTGGGGACCCAGCCGGACAGAATCCTGCGCGATCCGTCGAAGGCGGTCCGTCCGGCGTAATACGCCCTCCCGTCGAAGGCGTCATCTCTCGGCTTCTCCCACGGACCGTAGAGATCGCGGCTCATGCGGTAGACGATCTTGTTCTCGTCGCTGTACTCAGAGTAGACCAGGTACCACCAATCGCCAATTTTGAAAATGTCTGGCATTTCGAACATGGTGTAGAGGCCGGGGGCCCAAAAGTCGCCCTTGAACTGCCAGTGCTCGAGGTCCTTCGACGTAAAGTGAACGAGCCTGCCAGTTTGGAGGGTTTTGGAGGGGTCGTCTCCCTTACGCGTGCCCAGTACGAGGAGGTATTCCTTCCGGTCGTCATCCCATATTACGAAAGGGTCGCGCCAGTTGCGCCCATCGTATCCTGGCTGAGGCGTGAGCTCTGCTGCAACACCCGTCTTTTTCCACGTCGCATAATCATCCGAGCAGGCCTTCGCCTGCATGAGCACCTGGGACGTTTTGCCTTCTCGCAGGTAGTTGCGGTTGAACCCGGTATAGAAAGCGCGTACCTCCCCTTTTGCCTCGTAGACGGTTCCGGCGTAGATGAACTGGTCTTGGTCGTCTTCTCCGCCGTGGGGGATCGCCGTTCCGTGTTCCTGGTACGTCACGAAGTCCTGGGTGGTCGCGAGCGACCACCCAAAGGGCTGTCCTTCGGCAAGCGGAGCGGGGTCGCGCGTGTCACGCTGGTGGTATAGATAGAACGTGCCGTCCTTGCCGAAGGGCATGACGTCTCCCACCCACACGTCCTTCGGTTGGTAGAACAGGTGCTGGTTATTGGTCGGGACTTTGCGCATGTCTCGTCCTCCTTACTGTCGCGTCTTTCCTATTCGTCTTCTTCGTCAACGTCCGGAGTCAGATCTCCGAGGTAGACGAGCTGCTCTTTGGCTTGGGTGACGACATGCCTCACCACATCGGGAGTAAGCTGTCCGGCGTGGAGCGAGAGCTCGAGGGCCACGGGAAGGTTTACGCCGGTCACTATGAACGCGCCTCGCGGAGCCGAGCAGGCTACGAGCTGGTTTACGCTGCCCTGAAGGATGTCGGTGAGAACGAGGGTCTCGTCATCTTCGGCGATGCCCTCGAATGCGCTGGCGAGCTTCTCCTCGAGCGGGGTTTCGTCTGTAAACGCGCAGACAACCCTGATGTCGTGCCCCGGTCCTATGATGGCCTTGAGCGTGTCTCCGAGTCCGGCTGCCAGGCCGTAGTGCGATGCAATGATGATGTGCCTCATAATGCGTCCTTTGTGGGTTGGTCTAGCCCTAGGCTAGGCAGCAAGAATGCCGAAAGCCGCGCACACCCACGAGATGATGAGGATGCCGAGGACAATCTTGTTGATGCTGACCTTGCGCTTGACGAGGGCGTAGACGATGGCTGTGGCTATTACGGGCAGCATGCCGACCATGATTTGGTCGAGGATGCCCGTCTGGACGTCGAGCGTAACTTCACCCATGGTGAACGTGAGACCACACGAGACCTTGATGACGGTGGGGATGAGCGCACCGACGACCATCATGCCAAGTGCCGACGTCGACTCGGTGAAAACGGACATCTTCTCGGCAAGGGTCGTGAAGAGCTTGTCGCCGAACTTATAGCCTATGCGCCAGTCAAAGAGCTTCCATACGAAGATGGCGATGGCGACGGCAAGCCAGAGAAGCACGCCGACGGGGTTTCCCGCCTGTCCCATGTAGGCGGCGATGGAGCCGAAGATGGTGGGAATGAGGATGGCGAAGATCGTGTCGCCGACTCCTGAGAGGGAGCCCATGAGGCCAATCTTAAGGTCTTGGACCGCGTCGATGGCGTCATTGTGCCCCTTGTCCTCCAAGGCTAGGCCGGCGCCGAGGAGCAGGCCGCTTACCTGGGGAGTCGCATTGTAATAGCGATAGGTGCTCAGAAGTGACCTGCGGTAGCCCTCCTCGTCTCCTGCATAGATCTTGCGCAGGGCGGGTTCGGTTGCGAACATGACCGCCGGGGCACACTGGGACTCATAGTTATAGATGGACGCGCCGAGCATCCAGCGGCGGCCGCAACGGTCGAGATCGGAAACGGTGAGGACTGGCTGGTACGTTCCGTCTGCCAGGCAGGTTGGCGCTTCGTTTGCCTTGGTGGCGTTAACTTCGTTACTCATCTTCCAGACCTCCAGCGTCGAGGGCGTTTACGGACGGATTGCTGTGCGACTTGTAGTACTCGATGGCCGCGGCGGCACCGAGCAGGGCGATGGGGAGAATGCTTATCTGCAGGTAGGCGGCCAGAACGAAGCCAACGATGGCGTAGGCGATGAACTTCTTCATTGGCATGAAGGACAGAAGCATCGCAAGGCCGACGACGGGGAGGATACCGGCGGCGATGGAGAGGCCGGTCGTGAACCAGGAGGGCATGACGGAGAGGAAAGCGTTGACGGCATCGGCGCCAAAGAGCAGTACGGCAAACGTGGGGATGGCCGCCGTAAGGCCATAGAAGACCGGACCGAGGAAAAGTACGCTCTTCATCTGCGAGTACTTGCCCTCTTCGGCAAAGCGCTGCGAGGCACGCCCGAGGAAGCCGTTTGCCGTCTTGGCGATGACGTCGAGCTGAAGGCCGAGCATGCCGACTGCGATTCCGGCGGCAACGCCGACGCTCGCCTCCTGACCCGAGGTGATGGCAACGACGGCGCCAATGATGGCGGCAGTGGGATAGTCGGGGACGGAGGCTCCTCCCATGGCCGCCACGCCCAGGCTCATGAGTTGGACGATGGCGCCGACGGCGAGGCCGGTTACGGGGTCGCCGAGCGCAAGTCCGACGAACCATGCTGGCGTGACGGACATGTTCGTGAGAATTTGTCCCGCGTTCTTCTCGGCTCCGTAGATGAAGGCGATGAGTGTAACGACGGCTATCTGGATGATGGATGGTGTCATAAGTTCACTCCCTTGCTAAAGCGTGATGATGCTGGAGAGCTCTACGGGCTTGTCGGCCGGCACATAGCGAACGGTGATATCGCAGCCGGTGCCAGCAATCGCTCGATATGCGGGCAGCTCGTCTTTGGTGACGTAGGCGCGACTGCTCACCTGGACGGCGTCTGACCCCTCTTCGGGAAAGACTGTGCCTCCGACCACGAGTGTGGGAACAACCTGGCCCGTCTGTATGACGTCGAGGATGGTCTGGGGGTCTCGCGCCACGATGAAGACCGTGTGGTCGTCGTACTTGCCCGCCCGATAGTTCGCGAGAGCCGTCTCCTTGTTGATAATGGAGAGGGCGACTCCCGAGGGCTTTGCCATCCGCATGGCAGCCTTCTTGGTCGGGTCGTTGGCGACGATGTCATCGATGACCATGAGACGCTGCGGACGGAACTCGGGTACCCACTGGGTTGCCACTATGCCGTGTAGCAGGCGGTTGTCGATGCGTGCTGCGATGATGCTCATGTGATGTTGGCTTCCTTCCTTTGCTTGCGTGACGCGTTTCG
>URZB01000112.1 GCA_900552295.1 uncultured Collinsella sp. | reverse complement strand
CAGGAAGCTTGGATACGCCTAGGCGCGGTCCAAGAAATCGTCCGCACCCCCTTTCAGGAACTATTTCACCGCAACTTATCAGGGGTATCCGACGGATGAGCTAGGCGGTGGCGCGACCTAGCCAGTTGCCGCTGTGGTGGTAGATGGTGAACATGGTTGCGGTGATGAGCCAGGTTACGGGGTAGACCAGCAGTAGATGCTCGAGCGACGGATCGAAGGGCATGATCGCAAACACCCAAATCACTCTGAGTACGACGGTGCCAAAGATGGTGAGCATCATAGGCTGCAGACTCACGCCGGCGCCGCGGATGGAACCCGAGGCGTTCTCGATAATCGAGAAAATCGCATAGAACGGCGCAATGAAATGGAGGATGGTCGTGGTGTACGCCGAAATCGAAGCATCGTCGACAAACAAACGCGACAGCGGGCCCGAGAACACCAGCAGCACGGCAGACAGGCCACCAATGAGCATAAACGACAGCACGAGCGACGTATGGTAGCCCTTGCGCATGCGCTCGTAGTTGCGCGCGCCAAAGTTCTGCGCCGAGAACGTAGTGATCGATACGCCGAGCGCCTCGGTCACCATCCAGATAATGCCATCCAGGCGCCCAGATAGACCCCAAGCAGTCGTGACATCGGCGCCAAACGAATTAACCGACACCTGGATCAGCACGTTCGAGATCGAATAGGCAGCCGATTGAAAACCGAGTGGCAGACCACACGAGATCATACTCTTGCAAATACCGCGATCGATACCGAGCTTAGACAGCGAAAGACGCCATGCACCCGGAGCGCGCATCATGCGCAACACGATCATCGTTGCATTGGAGCAAATGGTCAGCGCCACTGCGATGCCGCAGCCCAGCGCCTCCATATGCAACACAGCGACAAAGATGATATCCAGCACCACGTTAACAAGGCAGCCAGAGGCAATGATCACGGCGGGCCCGCGCGTGTCGCCCACGGCACGCAGCAGTGCGGTTCCCATATTTAGCAGCAGTGCCGCAACCATCGCGGCAAAATAACAGCGAGCATAGGCCACGCCCTCGGCCAATAGTTCATGCGGCGTGTTCATAAGCACCAGCATGGGCTCAACGAACACTATGCCAAGAATCGAGAAAACGATACCGCCCACTAGCGCGAGCGTCATGGCCGTATGGACCGATCGGCTCAGGCGCTCGTCATCGTGCTGACCAAAAAACTGACCGGTAATAACGGCACATCCAGCACCAACACCGACGCAAAAACCGATGCAGAGCTCCGTAAGCACCATCGTGGCCTGAATGCCACCCAGCGCGAGCTTGCCGCCAAACTGACCGACGATATAGGTACCGATAAGCGTGTAGGCCTGCTGAAAAAACGAACTAAAAAAAATGGGGACGCACAGCGACAGCAGCTGCTGCCAAATAACGCCCTGCGTTACATCGATAGCCGTAGATTTCTTAGCCACACGCCCTCCCCACTAGCGCACGTCATACAACAAAACGGAAATTTAAGACCAAAGCCAATACCAGCTTAGCACCGACCGATATCGGCCGAAACGCCACAAACCAGAGCCCGGTGCAAAATATCTGCCTAGTGATACAAACCCGGCTGGTAGTGGTACTCGTTGCTCACATGCGGGCACAGCTGCCAAAAGGCGACAGCACTTGCCGCGGCCACGTTGAGCGAATCGACCCCATGCGCCATTGGAATACGCACGGCGCGATCACAGCCTGCAATGGTCTTGGCGCCCAAGCCAGCACCCTCGGTGCCCATAAAGATTGCCAGGCGGTCAATCTCCTGCAGCGCGGGATCGTCCAACGACACCGAATCATCCGTCAACGCCATGGCGGAACACGAAAAGCCGGCATCGTGCAGCGCCGCCAGCCCATCATGCGGCCATACGCGCGCCTCACTGCCAATACGCGTCCACGGCACCTGAAACACGGTGCCCATGCTCACGCGGGCCGAGCGACGATACAGCGGGTCACAGCACGTAGGACTCACCAAAATGCCATCGACGTTCAGCGCAGCCGCCGAGCGGAAAATCGCGCCGACGTTGGTGTGGTCGACAATGCCCTCGAGCACGCACACGCGCACCGGGCGCTCCCCCGCCGCCTCGACGACGCCGCCCAAGAACTCGGCTACCGGAATCTGACGCGGGCGACGGAACGCCGCGAGCGCACCGCGCGTCACGTTAAAGCCCGTCAGCTGCTCCATAAGCTCCATCGAGGCCACGAACACGGGAACCGGGCCCGCACCTTCGCGTACCGCCAGGCGCTCAAACAGCGGCATCATCTGGTCGAGCCAGCGTTCGCCCAAAAGAAAGCTCACCGGCTCGTATCCGGCGCGCACTGCACGCTCGATGACCTTGGCACTCTCGGCGATAAAAATGCCCTTCTGCGGCTCCAGCACGCAGCGAAGCTCACGCTCGGTCAGTCGCACGTAGGCATCGAGCCGCTCGTCCTCGAGCGAATCGATTCGCAGCACCTCAACGGCATCAGTCATAGCAGCCTGCCCGCACCTTTCTTTACAGCAGATCTATACCAAACGAGGCGACGCTAAGCGCCGCCCCATGCATTCAAATAACCCGATGATACCGTTCACGCCAGACGATTTACGCCTCAACGCGACGATACGTCACGAACTCATAATCGAGACCCTCGTCACCCTCGCCCGCGGCAATCGTGGCAACACCGCCACGCCTCGCAATCTCCCACGCGGGATCGGCATCCAGATCGGGAAAGTACGTATCCACGTCATGCACGCAATGGTTATGCGTAACCTCGGCCTCGACGCAATACGGCAAGAACTGTCGATACACCTCGCCGCCGCCGATCACCCACGCAACGGGTTCATCGGCTACCGCGACGAGCGCTTCGTCAACGCCATGCACCACGTCGACGCCCTCGGCAGCAAAGCTCTCGTCGCGGGTGAGCACGATATTACGGCGATTCTTGAGAGGACGCCCGCCGGGAAAACTCAACAGCGTCTTGCGCCCCATAATGACCGGGCAACCCTTGGTGCATGCCACAAAATGGCGCATGTCGGCGCGATTGGACACCACCATGTCGCCCTCGCACCCAATGCCCCAATCGTCACACACGGCAACGATAGCAGATAGCTTACACGTCATGAGCACCACCTACACCGCAATGGGAATGTTCTTGACCTGCGGACCGTGCTCGTAGCCCTCCACAATCAGGTCGTCGGTCGTAAACGCATAGAAATCGTGCACGTCGGGGTTAAGCGTTACCTTAGGCGCCGCAAACTGCGGACGCTCGATAAGTTCGCGGACAATATCGACATGACGGTCGTAGATATGGGCGTCGGCGATCACATGCAGCAGCTCGCCGGGAATCATATCGATCGACTGCGCAACCATCATCAGCAAGATGGCGTACTGGCACACATTCCAGTTGTTCGCGGCCAAAATGTCCTGGCTGCGCTGGTTGAGAATCATGTTGAGCGTCGGCTTGTCGTCCTGCGGGCGCTGCGTGACGTTATAGGTCACGCTGTAGGCGCACGGATACAGGTGCATCTCGGACAGGTCGCTAAACACATACGTGTTGGTCATGATGCGGCGACTGTACGGTGTGTGCTTAAGATCGTACAGCACTCGGTCCATCTGGTCGAAATCGCCCTCGGCATAATGGCTCTTCTGGCCAATCTGGTACCCGTAGGCCTTGCCGATGGAGCCGGTCTCGTCGGCCCACTCGTCCCAAATATGGCTGTTGAGGTCATGCACGTTATTGGACTTCTTTTGATAGATCCACAGGATCTCGTCCATGGCAGACTTGAGCGCCGTGCGGCGCAGGGTAAGCGCGGGGAACTCCTCGCGCAGGTCGTAGCGCGCCGTGACGCCAAAGTTTTTAATGGTATAGGCAGGGGTGCCGTCCTCCCACACCGGGCGGACCTTTTGGCCCTCGGTGGTGGTGCCATGGTCCAAGATATCGCGGCACATGGTTACAAACTGTTGATCAGCTTTGCTCATTGACCCTCCTGTCAGTCGCCTACAAGCGAGATTCATTGTAGCCCAGGCGCACGCGGCCCCACAGCCCAAACATAAGCCCTCATTTTCTGACATATGCCAGAAATTACTTGCGCAAATCCGCACGTTCGCTATTCTATTGTTGACATATGTCAGATTTGGAGAGTGTATGGCTGGAAGACGCGAAAAACTGCGCCGCGTTGGGATCATCCCCGAATATCGCGGCTTTACCCCCGATGGCCTTGCCAGCGGAGACGCTATCGATATGACGGTCGATGAGCTCGAAGTACTGCGCCTGTGCGATCTGGAGGGCCTCAATCAGGAGGCCGTCGCCCTGCACATGGGTATCGCCCGCGCCACGGTGGCGGCAATCAGCAGTCGCGCGCATCGCAAGGTGGCAAACGCGCTGGTCAATGGACGGGCGATCGTCATCGAAGGCGGCAACATCGCGTACTCCCCCATCACCACGACGACGGCCGCATGGCCAGCAAAGGAGGTCGGCACCATGAGGGTGGCAACAACGTACGACAACGGCAACATCTTTATGCACTTTGGCCGCAGCGAGCAGTTCAAGATCTACGACATCCAGGATGGCAAGGTCCTCAACGAGCAGGTCGTAGGCACCGGTGGCACCGGCCACGGCGCCTTGGCGGGCCTGCTTGCCAACGGTGGCGTTGACACGCTCATTTGCGGCGGTATCGGCGGCGGCGCTATCAACGCGCTTGCCCAAGCCGGCATCACGGTCTATGCGGGCGCCCAGGGCAGCTGCGATGCCTGCGTCGAGGCCCTCATTGCCGGCACGCTCGCACAGAACGGCGAGGCCACCTGCGACTGCCATGGACATGATCACGAGCACATCCACGAGCATGGCGAGTCCTGCGGCTGCCACGGTCACCACAACCATGACGGGCACGAAGGCTGCGGCTGCCACTAGCGGCAAGCACCTCGTCGAGAACGCGCTTCCACGCGTGCGACAACCAGCGAACAAACGGCGAAGGCCGCCTGGAATACCATCCAGGCGGCCTTCGCCATACACGACTCAACTAGTCGTTACTTCTTGTTGCGCATCTGCGCTTCCATCTGGCGCAGCAGGTCCATATCGGACTTGGGGCCGCCCGTTCCCAGGCCGCCCATGCCGCCCAGGCCCATGGCATCCAGACCGGGAATATTGGGCATGCGCATCTTTTTGCCCTTCTTACCCTTCTTCCCCTTCTTGCCGCCAGCCTGCGCCTGATTGGCCATCGTGCGCATGCGGCCCATCATCTTATTCATCTCGCCCCACTGCTTCATAAGGCTATTGACCTCGGTGGGGGTCACGCCGGCACCCTTGGCAATGCGGGCACGGCGCTGACCGTTGATGATGGAGGGGCGAAGGCGCTCCTCCTTGGTCATCGACATGATGATGGCCTCGTTCTTGTCGAAGATGCCCTCGTCCAGGTTGCCGCCCATCTGGTTGAGCGCGCGCTGACCACCGGGAAGCATGCCCAGAATGCCCTTCATGCCGCCCATCTTCTTGACGGCCTTCATCTGGTCGAGCATGTCGTTCATGGTAAAACCCTCGCGCAGCATACGCTCGGCAGCCTCGAGCTGCTCGGCGTCGGCCGCCTCCTGGGCCTTCTCGATAATGCCGACGACATCGCCCATGCCTAAAATGCGCTTGGCCATGCGGTCGGGGTAGAACCTGTCTCTTATACACATCTGACGCTGCCGACGATAA
>URZB01000111.1 GCA_900552295.1 uncultured Collinsella sp. | reverse complement strand
CCGTCTCGTGGGCTCGGAGATGTGTATAAGAGACAGGGTTTCTGCTGCAAGAACAATTTTTTACGCAGACAAAAAGACAAAACCCGCACATGATAACCGCCCGCCTCACGAATGAGACGGGCGGCATGAAGGGGGCTACGCTAGGCGTCTAAACCCAAAACGTTACGCGGGGCGCTTCGCCTCGAGCTTGGCCTGGGCGGCAGCAAGACGTGCGAGCGGCACACGGTAGGGCGAGCAGGACACATAGTCCACGTCAGCCACGTTAAACAGGCCCTTGATGGACTTGGGGTCGCCGCCGTGCTCGCCGCATACGCCAAAGTGCATGTCGGGATTGGTGGCACGACCCTTCTCGACGGCCATGCGCACCAGCTCGAGCACCGCTGTATCGATGGTCTCGAAGGGATTGTCCTTCAAGATCTTCTTATGCATGTACAGCGGGATGAACTTAGCCTCGGCGTCGTCACGCGAGAAACCGAAGGTCGTCTGGGTGAGGTCGTTGGTGCCAAAGCAGAAGAAGTCTGCGTGATGGGCGATCTCGTCAGCGACCATGCAGGCGCGCGGCAGCTCGAGCATCGTGCCCACGGGAATATTGAGCTCGACGCCTTCCTCGGCGGAAACCTCGGCGATCACGCGCTCGATAACCTCGCGGGTCTGGACATGCTCGGCCGTGATGGAAACGAGCGGAACCATGATCTCGGGGCGCGGGTCGACACCCTCCTGGATAAGGCGGGCGGCAGCCGTGGCGACGGCGCGGACCTGCATGAGCGGCAGATCGCTAAAGACGACGGACAGGCGCACACCGCGCAGGCCGAGCATGGGGTTCGACTCGACCATGCCGTCGATACGGCGCAGGCGGGCGCGCAGGACGGCAAGCTCTTCCTCGCTGGCGCCAGCGGCTTCCTTCTTGGTGATGGCAACCTCGAGCTCGCGAGGATTATCCAGGAACTCATGAAGCGGCGGATCGAGCAGGCGGACGACTACATCGCGACCGGACATGGTCTTGAACATCGCCAGGAAGTCCTCGGTCTGAACCTTGAGCAGATCGGTCAGGGCCCGCTGCTTCACGGCCTCATCATCGGACAGGATAAAGCTCTGGATGATATTCTTGCGATCGCCCAGGAACATGTGCTCGGTGCGGCACAGGCCGATGGCCTCGGCACCAAACTCGAGGGCGAGCTCGGCGTCCTCAGGGTTGTCGGCGTTGACGCGCACGTGGTTGGCGTGGCCATCGGTCTCGTCCAGACGAATCTCGTCGGCCCAGGACAGGATGGTGTCCAGGTCGCCGGTGAGCTCGGCCGAAACCAGATCAACGGCGCCGTCGACGACGATGCCCTGAGTACCGTCGATGGAGATGATGTCGCCCTCGTGCAGCACGCGGTCACTGCCCTCGATGTGCACGACCTTCTCGGCGGCGTCGATATGGAAGCGTTCGACGCCGCAGACGCAAGGCGTACCCATGCCGCGGGCGATAACGGCGGCATGGCTCGTCTTGCCACCGTGGCTTGTCAGAATGCCCTCGGCGGCGACCATGCCCTTCAGGTCGTCGGGGTTGGTCTCCCAGCGAACCAAAATGACCTTGTGGCCCTCGGCGGAACGCGTGACGGCATCGTCGCTCGAGAACACGACCTCGCCCACAGCGGCCCCGGGACTGGCGTTAAGACCGCTGGCCAGGGCCTCGTACTTCTTGGAGGCGTCGAACTGCGGGTGCAGGAGCTGGTCGAGCTGCGCGGGATCGATGCGGCTCACAGCTTCCTCGCGGGTGATCAGGCCCTCCTCGACCATTTCGATGGCGATGCGCAGGGCGGCGGTGGCAGTGCGCTTGCCCACGCGCGTCTGGAGCATCCAGAGCTTGCCCTGCTCGATGGTGAACTCGATATCGCACATATCGCGGTAATGGTCCTCGAGCGTCAGGAACACGCGCTCGAGCTCCTCACCTGCGGACTCGAGGCCCGGGGTGGCCTTGAGGTCGGCGATGGGCTCGGTGTTGCGGATGCCGGCGACGACGTCCTCGCCCTGGGCATTAACCAAAAAGTCACCGTAGAACTCCTTGGTGCCGTCAGCCGGATTACGCGTAAAGGCGACGCCCGTCGCAGAGGTCTCGCCCTTGTTGCCAAAGGCCATGGCCTGCACGTTGACGGCGGTGCCGAGATCGTCGGAAATGCCATGCTGCTTGCGGTAGATGCAGGCACGCTCGTTCATCCAGCTGCCAAAGACGGCCTGGATGGCAAGTCGCAGCTGAAGCTCCGGGTCGTGCGGGAAGACGGGCTTGCCGTCGGCGACCTCGAGCTCGGGATACAGGGCAGCCTCGACGTTCTCGGAGAAGATGCCCTTAAAGGTCTCGACGAGTTCCTGCAGGTCCTCGGCCGAAAGCTCGGAATCGACGCGAACGCCGGCGACCAGGCGGGCCTGGGTCAGGGCGTTCTCGAACAGGTCGGCGTCAACGCCCATGACGACATTGGAAAACATCTGGATAAAGCGGCGGTAGCTATCCCAGGCAAAGCGCGGGTTTTGCGTCTGGGCAATGAGACCCTGAACGGAGTCGTCGTTGAGACCCAAGTTGAGGACCGTGTCCATCATGCCGGGCATGGAAAACGGAGCGCCCGAGCGAACCGACACGAGCAGCGGATCGGAGGCGTCACCGAGCTTTTTGCCGCAGCGGGACTCGAGGTCTTCCTCGGCGGCAACGATCTCATCGAGCGCGCCTTCGGGCCAGACGTTGCCGGCACCGGAGTACTCGACACAGGTCTGGCAGGTAATGGTAAAACCACCGGGAACCGGCAGGCCGATGCGGCTCATCTCGGCAAGGTTTGCGCCCTTGCCGCCAAGCACGAAGTTCATGGACTTGTCGCCCTCGGTGACACAGGTGCCCTGGGCGTCGGTTCCAAAACGGTAAACCCTCTTGCAATCGCTCACGATACTTCCCCTTCCATGCGCTCTCGCGCACGACCGTGGTAACGAATCGACCCACCGGATGCGGGCCGTGAGGGAACTATACGGCGCGTTTTGGGCAGGCTTGAGCAGAGGGTGCGCGGTTTGGTAAACGTGCTAAAACTGGCGGTAAACGGTAGATAAAGGTGGTTACCTTATGAAGATACCACTGCAAGAGAAATGCAGGTCAGATGTAAGTTTCTTGCTAAATCGCTTTATCATTATCGTGCATTATTTTGAGGTAGTCTATTTAGGACGGGGCTTTTTAACTACTCCAATGAGCTAACTTTGCTGCACTCGACTGGCGGCGCGGCGGGCGCGGGCTTCTTGGATTTCCTCCAAGTGGCTAATAATCTCGGCAGCGCTTTCCTCGATGGCCTTGCCGTCGGTACGCACCACAAAGCAGCCTAGGCGCTTCATGAGGGCACGAGCTTCCTCGAGCTCGCTGCGCACGCTCTCGGGCTCGGCATAGGAGCCGGCAACGGCACGGGCGTAGTCATCGCCCAAGCGGCTATCGCGAATCTCGGAAATAACGTCGACGGTCGAAATCAGGCCAAACAAACGCATCGGGTCGACCTCGTAAATCGACTTCGGCGGCTCCATGCCATGGGCCAACGGAACATTGGCAACCTTGTAACCTTGAAAGGCCAAAAACATCGACAGCGGCGTCTTGGACGTGCGCGATACGCCCAGCAGCACGATATCGGCACCCGACAGATCGTCGCAGCCGCGCCCGTCATCGTGCTCAACGAAATACTCCATGGCCTCGATACGATGGAAATAGCGGTCATCGGTCTTGTGAATCACGCCCGCGACGCCCTTGGGCGGTACACCGATGAGCGACGACAGCGCGGCGAGCGTCGGGCCGATCAGGTCAACCGAGCGAATATGCAGCATGCCCAGGTAATCGAGCACACGAGCACGTAGCGCCGGGTCGACGATGGTATGGAACACGGCGATATCGCGATGGTCGGCATCGACGCGCGGCCCCACAAATGACTTGACCTGCTCCACAGAAGTCACCTTAGGCAGGCGCAAAACACAAAAAGCCCCTTCATCAAATTGCCCGGACGCCGCAAGCACCACCTCACAAGCGGTATCACCGAGCGAGTCGGAGATAACGATAACGGTGGGACGAGCGGTGACCGGGCAATCCATGCGGGGCTCCTTTTGCGCTTACGCGCAGGCTGGCTTACTTTTTACGAGCAAGCTCACCGATGTTGGCGATGCCGGAGAAAACGGCCTCGAAGCGGTTGAGCAGCTTAAGGCGATTATCGCGGAGCTGCTCGTCCTTGTCCATGACCATGACCTCGTCGAAGAAACGGTCGATGGGCGCGCGCAGGGCGGCGAGGGCAGCAAATGCGGCCGGATAATCCTCGGTAGCAAGGGCGGCATCGACAGCGGTCTGAGCAGCCTCGGAGGCATCAGCAAGCGCAAGCTCGACCTCGCCCATCAGGCTGCGGTCGTACTCCACGCCCAGCTCGGGCTTGGAGATATGCGCGGCGCGAGCATAGGCGGTCGCAAGGTTGTCGAACGTCTCGGCGTCGTTCTTGCGGGCCTCGTCGAGGGCGGCGCAGCGGGCGAAGAAGACGGACGGAGCGATGATGTGCACCGCGGAGACGGCGGCAACGGTATCGGCCGGGATCTTTTCGTCGCGGGCCATGCTCACCAGGCGGCCATGGAAGAAGTCACGAACCTGCTGGGCGACCTCGGCGGCGTCGAACTCAATGCCCTGCTCACTGTAGAGCTCGAGGGCAAAGTCGATGAGCGACGTGGGGTCGATCGGCAGGCGGTCGCGCAGGATGTTGATGATGCCGATAGCGGCACGACGCAGCGCGTAGGGGTCCGAAGAGCCGGTCGGGGGCTCGCCGATGGCAAAGATACCGGCGATGGTATCGAGCTTGTCGGCACAGGCCACGATGCAGCCAGCGGTGCCCTCGGGCAGCTCGTCACCGGCAAAGCGAGGACGATAGTGATCGCGAATAGCATGAGCGACCTCGTCGTTCTCCCCCATCGCGATGGCGTAGTAACCGCCCATCACGCCCTGCTGGCTCGTGAACTCGACGACGGCGTTAGACACCAAGTCGGCCTTGCACAGGTGCGCGGCGCGAGCGGCATCGGCGGCCAGGTGGGCGCCCAGATGGGCCTCGCGGGCGATGGCAAGCGCAAGTTGCTCAATGCGCTCGGACTTGGCGAGCACGCTACCGAGCTTCTCCTGGAAGGCGACCTTGGCCAGACGCTCGCGGAACTCGTCGAGGGAGATCTTCAAGTCCTCCTCATAGAAGAACTTAGCATCGTCCAGACGGGCGCGCACGACGCGCTCGTTGCCGTCGATCACGCGCTCGGCGTTCTCGGGCTTGCTGTTGGAAACGACCACGAACTCACGCGTGAGCTTGCCCTCGCCGTCATAGATCGGGAAGTAGCGCTGGTTGGTGAGCATGGACTCGCAGATAATCTCGTGCGGGACCTTGAGGAACTCCTCATCGAAGGTACCGACGAGCACCGTCGGCCACTCGCAGAGGTTAATGACCTCCTCAAAGACCTTCTTGGGCGTATCGACATGGCAACCGGGGCGAGCGGCCTCGACCTCGGCGATACCGGCAAGGATGGCCTCGCGACGGCGCTCGGCAGAAAGCACACCGGCGTCCTCGAGCACCTGCTCGTAAACAGCGGGGCTGGCAACCACATGGTCACCGGGACCAAGTACGCGATGACCGCGCGTGGTGTTGCCACTCGTCACGTCGGCAAACGACACGGGCACAATAACCTCGCTGTCTCTTATACACATCTCCGAGCCCACGAG
>URZB01000110.1 GCA_900552295.1 uncultured Collinsella sp. | reverse complement strand
TCACACGCGTGTCTTCGCAGCAGATGGCATCGGCGGCGGCAAAGGCCTCGCCAACGCGCGGGGACAGGTCACCCAGGTTGCCGATGGGCGTGCCGACCACATAGAGTTTGCCCGTATGGGCGCTGTTTTGCGTCATATCAACCTATTCAATCATGCCGCGCTCGAGCGTACCGAGCGCCGCGCGGGCGTCCCATGCTGCAATGCGCTTCTCGGTCTTCCACGTTTGGAAGAACCAACCGGCAGCCGGCGCAAACGAAGCCAGCTGGTTGGCGATAAACACGCGCTCGTAGGCATTGCGGCCCTCGGGCGTAACCGACGAGTTGGCAAAGATCGCCGCACCCGACCATTCGCCCACCAGCACGGGGAACCCTGTCGAAATCGCTTCTTTAAGCTCGCGCTTGTTACGCGAAATCGCCGTCGTCAGCCCGCGGGGGCTCGTGATGTCGAGCGCATACTCGTCGCGGTAATGGTACAGGTGAAGGTCCATGTAGACGTTCTTGTACTTGGCGCCGCGCATAAAATGCTTCCACTCGCTGGGATGCCCCGACGACGAGAAGACGACGATCTTATCCTCGGGCATATACGAACGGACGAGCTCGTAGGCATCGCGATAGAAATTGCGCAGGTAGTGAGCGGGAATGCCATCCGTCATGGTGAAGAGGCTCTTGCGAACGCTCATCTGCGGCGTGTCCAGCAGCTCAATGCCCAGCAGGCTCTCGGCCTCGCCATAGCGATCGGCCAAGCGCTCGAGCACGTCGAGTGCGACATGACGGCCGTTGGTGGACGAATGCCACTCGGCGACAGCCTCCGGCGTGGTGGGCGAATCGTTGGAATCGCCCTGGCCACCGGGCACGGTTGCCAGATCGAGCAGCACGCGGATGTCGTACTTGGCAGCCCACTCAATTGCACGGTCAATGTAGTCGACAACCGAGATGTAGGACGCATCGGACTCCTGCGAACCAAAGGCATACCAGGGCACCGGCAAACGCACGGCATTGAGACCGATCTGCGCCATGCGGCGAAAATCGTCCTCGCTCACAAACGTCTCGTAATGGCGGCGCATGCGCTCGTTATAGGCGGCGGTACCCATGGCCTCCTGTAGCTCGGCCGCGTTGGATGCACCGGTCGCCGCGTACAGCGACGGGGTCACCCAAGGCTCGGGAATAAACCAGCCAGAGAGATTAACGCCGAGTATCCTCTCCATCACTGCCCCCTTCGGATCATGCAGGTCGAACCCACATCGTATTGCATAGGATAAGTATCGTTTTGAGTATACCCGCGTGTGCGGACAGACGACCGAACGGTCTGTAAAGTGATGCGAAAGTGGGAGGAATGTCTGGGAGCAGACGGGATCGGAATGGTGCGACGAGGTGTGTACGCGCGCCGGAGGCAGGCAGCGGAAAGTGTGTCCCGTTCTATCGCTCAATAATGGGGCGCATTTTCCGCAGAACCCTACATAAAAGAAAAGGACCCCTTTGCAGAGGTCCTAGTCAATTCAAGGTGGCGGGGAAGGGAATCGAACCCCTGACACGAGGATTTTCAGTCCTCTGCTCTACCAACTGAGCTACCCAGCCATTTGAGGTGTGCCTTGTTTCAAGGCTTGATTAGTATAACCAAGGACGCGTTCCGGTCAACCGAGAATTTCAAAAAAGTTTTTGAGCACAGCCTCGGTTCTTTAAATCGGCACGTCAGAGGCATCAGCCGGCAGCAAGAAGTTTTTCGCTCAGAGCCGCACGGGCAAACTCACTTGGCGTCATCCCCTCGGCAGCCGCCCGTCGACGAATGGCCTCCTTCATTCCCAGAGGAATCTTGACCGACAGCGTTGCCGTCCCCTCACCTGAGAGTGGGGGCCGTCCATGCACGATCCCACCAACGGTGTGTTCGCCATCCGGAAACTCTCCGCGCTCGTACGACTCGCACCACGCGTCAATCATTTCATCCGTTACAACCTGACCATTAGCGGCCGTATACGTCTTGCCCATCATCGACCCCTTTGCCGAGCCCGTTCAATCTCCTGCCAAAATTTCTTCTGGACTGGAGACAAGGCATGAATGATAAGCCACCCACGGACAAGCTCGACCGCGACAAGCTCCACGCTTCGTCCGTCTGGGAGCCATCCAATCGCAAGCCATCTCGGCGGCTCGTCCTTCGACTCGCGACGAATGCACTCAGTAACCGCAAGCCAAGCGCCAAGCACCTGCTTTTCTGTCAGGTGCTTTTTAGCGTTGGGATGGATCTCAACATCCATGCATCTTCTCCTCCATCTTACCCAATTTCGTATGACGAAAGTCCGCTGTCGCCAATTCTTAAGCCGGCACGCGTTGGAGAGCAGGGGTCGAAACAATGATTGAAGGACGCTCTAGTACGGCCCAGGCGCCGGGGCAGGAGCACATACGCCAGGGACATACGTTTTCGTAGCATACGAGGACATAGCCACGTGCATCGATAAAGGCGATGTCGATGGGATAGGCCATAAAACACGTGTGGACCGAAGAGCAGCGTGGAAACGCCATGACGAGCGGCAGGCCGTTGGCGGCAACCGGACGCCGTCCCAGCATGCCGCGCAGGCGCACGGCAAACGACTCCGCCACCGCAAACTCGGCCGGCGTCCAACCCAGCCTGTTGAGTGCCCGCGCGTAGGCGATGTAGGACGAGACCGCGGTCACATGACCACCCCCGGACGCCATGGATCGACCGTCACCGCGCGCTCGTGCGACAACGTTGTCGGCGCCCCCAGCGGAACGCCAGCGATGCTGAGAGAAGTCGGCCACGGCTCATAGTGCATGGTGCAGGTGTAGGTCCTAAACGTACCGGATAGGGAGAGCAGGCCACCATCCGATGCCTCCGCGCCTTGCTCGCTCGACACTTCGATCTGCAAGTCATAGCCTTCCATGGCATTCAGAATTTGAGTCTGAACCGTCGCCGAGGCATCGGCGGAGCTTTCGTCGCCCTCCCCCTCCGACGCCACGGCGTGCGCCAACACGATGTCGGGTACCACGCGGTCGAAGCGCGCGACAGCGCTGGCAAAGATCATGACGTTGTACACGATGAGTGCCAGCACCAGCAAAACGGGCGTAACCACTGCCATCTCCACCGTCGCTTGGGCGCGCTCCTCGCGCAGACGCATGCGGATACTCATTACGACCCACCGCCCAGAGCGCCAACCAGCGTGGCGACATCGACGGTGAGTGGGATGGAGCCGCCGCCGGGCAGAGGAATCTCCGCAAGCGTGAACACCGTACCGCTGATGGTGCGTTCGACTTGATATTCCAACACCTCGCAAAGCGCCTTGGGATCGGTCACGCCCAACGGAATACTTCGCAGCTTGTCTTGCGCTTGAGAGAGACCGGCAATGTCAGACCCCGGACTCTTAATGACGTTGGCGGAATCAGTCAGCACCGGCTTTCGCAGGCGCAAGTCGCACGGTTCCAAACCCAGCGCCGCCACGGACGCCGAAACGGTATCGCCGAGCCACGATGCAATGGAGCCCAACGCGCCGCTGCCCCCTCCTAGGCCTTTAATCATCTCGTCCATAAGTTCGTCGGCCGAACCTTGGATGTCTCCGTATCCCACAAGCAGCCGTCCCCAGACATCCATGACGCCATCGAGTACGCCGGCAACGCCACCCGAGCGTTCCTTCAATGTCGAGAAAAATCGCGAAAGCACGTTGTTTTGCGCCGTCGCCTCATCGGGCGCCAGCACCGCGGCAGAGATGGCACCGCGATCGCCAAGCCTGACTGCCGTGTTAAACGAAGAGTTGAGCTCATCGGGGCTCGAGATGGCACCCGAAACCGCAAAGGCAACCACGCCGTTGCGACCGGGCGGAGCGATACGCGGACGCTCGCCCGAAAGCGCTTTAATGGCCTGGTCAAACGCATTGCTCGCACGGTCGGCCTCATCCTCGGTCTGACGCATGAGCTCAAGCTCTTTGTTCCGACATTTGACGTATTCCTCCAAGGCCTTTTTGAACTCGTCGAAGTGATATTCGAAGCCGTTTTCGATAGAGGTTGAAGGCGCCGCAACAGCACCAAGCGACAAAACGCCAAAATGGCATTTGCTGCATTTATCCTGTCCATCGTAATCGGCAACCGAAGCAAATCCGCTCGGCGTCCCCTTCTTATAGTTAGGGCAGGTCGTCCCGTAATGCAGATACGCCTTGTCATCGTTCACGCTAGCCGGCCACACCGCATCGGTATAGAGTTCCGTCGCCCGAACCTCATCAGAGTTGCGCGGCAGCAGCGGAATATAGGAGGAAACCCTGTCTCCGTTCTCGGTTATATGTGCCCGATCGACCTCCGCGCTCGCATAGGTATAAAACGCCTTACGCGCCGCAGACTCTGCCTTCATCTCGACACTCGAGCCGTGGGGCTTCTCATTTGTCAGACGCCAATGGTAGTAGTCCTTCGCGCGATCAAGGGCAACTTGGGGCTCCCACGTAACGCTCGATGAGTAGTGCGGATTTTGAACACCGGAGAGATCCGTTAGGCTTTTCGCACGCTCCCACATGCAAGAATAGCTGCCGACCGAGCCCTTGTCCGACCCACCACAATCCGCCAGCCAAGCACACTCTTTAGCCTTCGCCGTGTCCTCAGAAGCCTTCCGCAGCTCCTCGGCCGCACACTCTAAATCATCTGATGTGTCTTTAATGGTATCGGTCGAGATCTCTGACCCTTTGAGCGCAGCGAAGTCCGACTCGGATGTCCTGGGCACGGCAAGCGCCGTACCGGTATAGGTCACACTATCGGTATCCTGCGACGACACCGCCTGCGTGGCACGCGCGGCGATCAGATACGGCAGAGCCGTCTCGATTTTCTGTAAGCCTTCCGATGCGCTTTTGGCAAACTTGTTGCGCGTTTTAATGATCTCAATCCCGGTGTCGACCATATTGCCGGCAACCGGCTCGGCACCCGGGATGAGGATGGCGACCAGGCCCGTCCCGATCGTGGCAAACCCCGCCAGCCCCAGACTCAAGATGCTCGCATCAACCACCGTGGCAGCCGTGTGATAGGACGACACTACGTTGGCACCCGCCAGCGCGCCACTATCAGCCGCCACCTGGGTATCCCCGGCACGCGACATGCTCCATATCGCCGCGGTCGACGAAAACAACAATGTGAGCACCACTAGGATGACCACGGCAGAAGAAAGCGTGGTATAGGCGCCGTCTTCGATAAACAGATCGACACCGGCTCGACCCATAAAGCCGCCTCGCTTGCGATGGCAGCTCGGACGGTGCGTCAAAACGCGTCTAGACCAGAAACACTTAATCCCATGCAGCAATCCACGAATCATAATCTCCCTCCAGCCATTCGGGACGCGATTGATACGAGACATCGACCTTGAGCTCAACGTAGCCGCCCTCGGCGGTACCACCCATAGCCTGCGCAAACGCACCGATCACAGGCAACGGCTTGACCTCGCCGGAAACGGACACGGACGAGACGCCACCCGCACCGGCCCGGCCAAGCTCGATATCCCACGACAACGGCCCGCCGGCATGAAAGATCGAAACGTTGGGCACTGCGGCAAGTCGGCGGCGGGTGAACTCCTTAAGATCGTCGTCCTCCGCCGTCGTCGTGGTCATGAGCCGCGCGGTCTCGGCGGCGGCAGACTCTATGACCGCGCGCGTATAGAGCAGGCACACCGGTTGCAGCGCGAGAAGGATGAGTGTCAGAAACGTCGGCAGCAAAAAAGCGGCCTCGACCGTAGACTGTGCCCGGTCCTCGCGCGCGGCATCAATACAA
>URZB01000109.1 GCA_900552295.1 uncultured Collinsella sp. | reverse complement strand
CGCCTACACCACGCCCGCCGCAACGCTCCATCGCTTTGGAGCCTTTGGTGCTTGCGAGCCGCACGAACAGGCAGCCTGTCCCACAACCGAGCTCGATCTCAGGCTCGGACGAGCCCTGTAGCCCGCCAGCCCCTCCGCGGGCAACAATCCTATTCCACAACACAACCAACAGAAGGGAGTCCTCATGGACACCAATCATTCCCCCATCATCAGTCCCCTCACCATGCGTGAATCCGCCCGAGGTATCACGCTCACCAGCATTTACGATGAGATGCTCGCCCGTCGCGAACTCTCCGTCATGGGAAACATCGAAACCCCGATGGCCCACGACCTATGCCAGCAGATCCGCCTGCTCGATGCCACCGACCCCAGCCGCCCCATCACCATATTTGTCGCCAGCGTCGGCGGAAGCGTGCGATCGGGTCTTGCGATCTATGACGCCATGCGCCTCGCATCGTGCCCCATCCGCACCGTCTGCCTGGAATTCGCCGCGTCCATGGGCGCCGTGATCTTTATGGGCGGCGACGATCGCCGTATGGCGCCCCATGCAGAGCTCATGATTCACGACCCGCTGATCCCCCAGGGGGCAGGCGGCTCGGCACTTGCGCTGCAGGAAACCAGCCGGCGTCTCATGCAGACCCGCAAGACCCTCACGCAAATCCTCTCGGACCGCAGCGGCCTCACGCCCAAGCGCATCCAGTCCCTTACCGCAAAAGACACCTACCTTTCGGCCGAGCGCGCCGTCGAGCTCGGCTTTGCCCACGAAATCCTCTCGACCACCAAGGAGGTCGCCCATGTCTAACCTCGCCAGCCGCCTCGCCGCATCTGAGTCCGCATCGTCCACCATCCTCGCCAAAGATCGAACGCTTTCCTGCGACACCCGCCAAACGGGGCTCAACAACAACGCACTTGTGATCGGCCCCTCGGGAGCCGGCAAGACCCGAAACGTCCTCAAGCCCAACCTGCTGCAAATGAACGCAAGCTACATCGTGCTCGACACCAAAGGCACGCTCTGTCGCGAAGTGGGACCCGTGCTGGCAGCCCACGGTTACCGCGTACAATGTCTCAACTTCGCCGACCTCAACACCGTCCCGGCCCTTGCGCCCGGCATCGAGCGCTGCGGCTACAACCCCCTAAGGCACATTCGCCGCAAGGCGGACGGCAGGCCCAACCAGCAGGACATCCTCTCGGTGGCAAAGGCCATCTGCCCCATCGAGGACAACAACCAGCCTTTTTGGGATCATGCGGCGGCAAACCTGCTGTCGTGTCTTATCGCCTACGTCACCGAACAGCTACCCGCCGACGAGCAGACGATCAGCTCGGTCATCAAGCTGATCGAGCACCTGCAGGACGGTGCCACGGGTCGATTGTTTGACGACCTGATCACGACCGACCCCCAAAGCTATGCCCTCTCGCTATGGCGGCGCTACGCCATTACGCAAAATGCCGAGCGCATGCACGCGAGCATCGTCGGCATCCTTGCCGAAAAGGTCATGTGTCTGGGATTCGACGGTGCGGCACAGCTCTATCGTGAGTGCCATCAGGTGGACTTCGCTTCCATGGGACACACCCCCTGCGCCCTGTTTGTAACCGTGAGCGATATTGACCGCAATCTCGATCCGCTGACCGGCCTCTTTATTTCGCAGGCGTTTATGGGCCTCATTCGTGAGGCCGATAGGCAGCCCGACGGCAGCCTGCCCGTGCCCGTGCGCTTTATGCTCGATGACTTCGCAAATCTGCAGATCCCCCAGATCGACAACGTGCTCTCGATTATCCGAAGCCGCAACATCTGGGCAACGCTGCTGCTGCAGTCGACCAACCAGCTCGATGCGCTCTATGGCGAGGCACGCGCACGCTCCATCATGGGCAACTGCGACACGCATCTGGTGCTGGCGTTCCAGGATCCCGAGAGTGCCCGGGTGTTTTCCGACCGCGCCGACGCGCTGCCCAGCACGCTCATGGCGACGCCGATCGATCGCTCGTGGCTCTTTGTACGCGGTCGCACTCCCGAACAGGTCGAGCGCTTTAGGCTCGAAGACCATCCGCTCTACGGGGAGCTGCCCGAGGTGCAGCGAGGCCATGCGGAGGCCGAGATCTAGGCGCAGGGTTCTCGCAGCGCGCGGCGCCCCGACAATGTTCCACAAAGGCCGTGCGCCCCGGGACCACGGCAAAGCAAAGGGGCCCGCATCCGATAGGATACGGGCCCCTGACTATAAGGCGCGATGCGTTAACAGCAGCGACTACTTGCGATGCGCGCGATAGAACTCGATAAGCGCTTGAGTCGAAGCGTCCTGCTCGGCCTTGGCGGCGTCGTCGTGGAAGGCCGGGGTGATCTGCTTGGCAAGCTGCTTGCCCAGCTCGACGCCCCACTGGTCGTAGGAGTCGATGCCCCAGACCGTGCCCTCGACAAACGTGATGTGCTCGTACAGGGCAATGAGCTCGCCGAGCGCAAACGGGGTCAGCGTGTCGCCGAAGATCGAGGTCGTCGGGCGGTTGCCCTCAAAGCAGCGGGCCGGGACGATCTGCTCGGGCGTGCCCTCGGCGCGCACCTCATCGGCCGTCTTACCAAAGGCGAGCGCCTTGGTCTGGGCTAGGAAGTTGCCCAGGAACAGCTCGTGGACATCCTGGCCGCTGTCGGTTGCGGGGTTGGCAGTGTTGGCGAAAGCGATAAAGTCGGCCGGGACCACCACGGTGCCCTGGTGCAGCAGCTGGTAGAAGGCATGCTGGCCGTTGGTGCCGGGCTCGCCCCAGAAGATCTCACCGGTGTCGGAGGTCACGGCGCTGCCGTCCCAACGGACATGCTTGCCGTTGGACTCCATGGTGAGCTGCTGCAGGTAGGCCGGGAAGCGGTGCAGGTACTGGCAGTACGGCAGCACGGCGTGGCTCTTGGAACCGAAGAAGTTGACGTACCAGACGTTGAGCAGGCCCATCAGCGCGACGGCGTTGTTCTCGAGCGGGGTGTTGCAGAAGTACTCGTCGATGGCGTGGAAGCCCTCGAGGAACTGCTGGAAGCGCTCGGGGCCGAGCACGACGATCAGCGACAGGCCCACGGCGGAGTCAACGGAATAGCGGCCGCCAACCCAGTTCCAGAAACCGAAGGCGTTGGCGGGGTCGATACCGAAGGCCTCGACCTTCTCGAGTGCGGTGGAGACGGCGACGAAGTGCTTTGCCACGGCCTCGGCGTTCTGCTCATCGGAGCCGTCGATGGCGCCCTGAGCCTTGAGTTGCTCGAGCATCCAGGTCTTGACCTCGCGGGCGTTGGTGAGGGTCTCGAGCGTGGTGAAGGTCTTGGAGACGATGATCACGAGCGTGGTCTCGGGATCCAAGCCCTTGAGCTTCTCGGCCTGGTCGTTGGGGTCGATGTTGGAGATGTAGCGGCAGTCGATACCGGCGTCGGCATAGGGACGCAGAGCCTCGTAAGCCATGACCGGACCCAAATCGGAGCCGCCGATGCCGATGGACACCAGGTGCTCGATCTTCTTACCGGTTACGCCCTTCCACTCACCGGAGCGCACGCGCTCGGCGAAGGCATACATGCGATCGAGGACCTCGTGCACGTCGGCGACGACGTCCTGGCCGTCGACGATGAGCTGGCCCTTCTCGCTTGCCGGGCGACGAAGCGCGGTGTGCAGGACGGCGCGGTCCTCGGTGGTGTTAATGTGCTCGCCGGAGAACATGGCGTCGCGGCGCTCCTCGAGCTTCACCTCGCGGGCAAGATCGCACAGCAGCTTGACGGTCTCATCGGTCACCAGGTTCTTGGACAGGTCGAAGTGCAGGTCACCGGCGTCAAAGCTCAGCTTGTTCACGCGCTCCGCATCGGCAGCGAACCATGCCTTAAGGTCGATACCCTCGGCCTCGAGCTTCTCCTGATGGGCCTCGAGCGCCTTCCAAGCGGCGGTCGACGTAGCGTCGATAGGTGCGGCAACAGTTGCCATAAAGTCCTCCTCAACATACGGGCGCATACCTCCATGCGCCCGGATAATCAGATGACCCTATTCTAGCGCAGGTCAAGACCGTAATCAGCGAGCGTTGCCAATCCGCCCCTAAACGGCGACCGACCAAAAAGGGACAGGTTTTGACGATGTCCGCACAAGCGGGTATTATCGAACATGTATTCGATAAGAACATGTGTTTGATGGGAGGACGCGTGGGGCACGAGCGTCACACCTATGTCTGCATCGACCTTAAGACGTTCTACGCTAGCGTCGAGTGCGTTGACCGCGGGCTCAACCCGCTCACCACCAACCTGGTCGTTGCCGACGAATCGCGCGGGCGCACGACCATCTGTCTCGCCATCACACAGGCCATGAAGGACCTGGGGATACACAATCGCTGCCGTCTGTTCGAAATTCCCGACGGCATCGACTACATCAAGGCCATACCGCGCATGCAGCACTACATGGAGGTGTCGGCGCAAATTTACGGTATCTATCTGGAATACGTGAGTCCGCAAGACGTGCACGTCTACTCCATCGACGAATGCTTTATCGACGTGACACCCTATCTGGACCTCTATCACACCGACGCTGAAGGCTTCGCCTGCATGTTGCGCGACGAGGTCCTGGCGCGCACCGGCATCACGGCAACGGTTGGCATCGGCCCCAACCTATTCCAGGCCAAGGTGGCACTCGACATTACCGCCAAGCACGTACCCAGCCGCATCGGCAAACTCGACGACGAGACCTTTCGCAAGGAGATCTGGCCCCATCGCCCCATCACCGACATCTGGGGCATTGGGCCCGGCGTGGCAGCACGACTCGAAAAATACGGCGTCTACGATCTGATGGGCGTCGCGGCGCTCGACGAAAACCTGCTCTACGACGAGCTCGGCGTCAATGCCGAGTATCTTATCGACCACGCCTTTGGGCGCGAGCCGACAACTATCGCCGATATTCAGGCCTATCGCCCGCAGGCAACCTCAACAACCACGGGGCAAGTGCTATCGAAGGGTTATGCCTATGAGCAAGCCTACACCGTGTTGCGCGAGATGGTCGACAACGCTGTGCTGGACTTAGTCGATAAGCACGTGGTGTGCAACAGCATCTCGCTCTTTGTAGGCTACGCGAGCGAGCGCGCCGACATACGCCGCCTCGACGCCAGCGGCACAGCGCAATATGTAGACGGATGCGGGCATTTGCGTTCGAGCACGTCGAGCATCGAACCCGCCGCAACCGCCGGCCCCAAGCTCGCACCCCGCGCGCCCAAGCCCGTCCAGCGCGATGACGAACGCCGACGTTTGGTGCGAGAGGCACAGGCGATTGACGGCATCTTTGTGGGCGAACACGGCGGCAAGCCGCGTGGTGGCTATGCCGCGCTCTTTGCGCACTCCAACGCCTCGCGCAAGCTGCCCGAGCGCACCAATTCGTTTAAGAAGATCATGGGCTATTTCGATGAGCTCTGGGCGCAGACTGTCGATCCCAAACGACCGGTCAAGCGCATCAACCTGGGATTTGGCAATCTGGTGCCCGAGGAATTTGCCACTATCGACCTGTTCAGCGATGTTAAGGCCGATGAGCGCGAGCGCGACCTGGCGCGCGCCGTCCTGGCCGTGAAGGGCAAGTACGGCAAGAACGCGCTCGTCAAGGGATTAAGCTTCACCGCCGGCGCCACCGCACGCGAACGCAACGATCAGGTAGGAGGACATCGTGCCTAAGTCCCAACAACAGCTGATGCGGCCACCGACGCCTTTTGAACGCCTAGCGGACCCCGAGGGAAGACGTCGATCCGCCGACCCCAAGCTCACCGC